>CAYYYD010000006.1:14926-40541 GCA_964475885.1 uncultured Christensenella sp. | reverse complement strand
ATTTTAGACCACCCGTTGATAAGGCATAAGCTTGCCATTATCCGCGATAAAAACACAAACACCAAACAGTTTAGGGAAATTATCGGGGAATTGGCAACCTTGCTTGCGTACGAAAGTTTTAAAGACGTTCCTACCCAAGAAATAGAAGTGGAAACGCCGTTAGAAAAAGTTACGCAAACGGTGGTAAAAGAAAATTCTATCGCAATAGTGCCGATTTTACGCGCAGGCTTGGGTATGGTAGACGGAATACTTACTCTTTTCCCTGCGGCAAAAGTAGGGCATATAGGTATGTATCGTAACGAAGAAACCTTAGAACCCGAAGAATATTACTGCAAGTTACCTGCGGGTATAGAAGACAAGGTCGTTATGGTTGTAGACCCTATGCTTGCCACAGGCGGTAGCGCTTGCGACGCCGTAAGGCAACTTAAAAAACGTGGTTGCAAAAAGATTAAACTTATGTCTATTATTGCCGCTCCGCAAGGCGTTAAGAAAGTCGCCGAAGAACACCCCGACGTAGAAATATATATTTCTACGCTAGACCGTTGCTTAAACGAGAACGGGTACATTCTTCCCGGACTCGGCGACGCAGGGGACAGAATTTTCGGTACTAAATAGTTTTTTAAAAAAACGCTAACCCCGACTGTAAAAGTCGGGGTTATTTTTATTTTTGACCGCTTACCGTAACGTCTATTTCCGTTTGCATTACGCTTAAATAATTATCTTTGTACCTTGCGTAATGTTTGTTGTTGAATTTATACAGCAAGTCTTTTATTTTAAGAAAATCGCAGTCTGTCTGAACGGTCGTTTGAATAAGTTCTTTTATAGACTCGGTCATTATTTGCCGTGTTTTTTCGGTTACCGCTGTAGGCATAGGCGTGTTTTTTGTGTATGTTGCGTCGGAATATTCGGCGTCTTGGTCGGAAATTTTACAGTACAGGTTTAGGCTTACCGTAAGTTTTAAGTCGTTTTCGGTCGCTACGAGTTTAACCTTCGGCGTACACCTTAAAACGGTTACCAAAAAGTTGTGTTCGGTTTCGTCTACGTCGGGTTTTACATCGTTGACTTTTATGGTAGTGGCTTCGAACTTTTTAGTAAGCGCGTTAAAAGTTTTTGTCTGCATTTTGTTAAGTTGCCCGACGACCTTGCCGTTTTTAAAAAGCAGGGTAGTGTCGGTGTCGAACAAATACTTTTCCGATTGTTCGGTATCGGATTTAGAATTTTCGCCGTCGGAGTTTTCCGTACCCGATTGTTGTTCGCCGATTTCCGAACTAGAACCGTCGTTTTGCGTTTTGCTGTCGGCTTTTACGGGTTTTATAAGCGGAATGTAGCCGGCGCCCGTTCGCGAATAGTACCCCGAGCAAAAGGTTTTTATGTCGTTGGTCGCAACGTCTTGGTCGAACCCCGGATTTTTAAGAAGTTTTTTTTGCAGTGCGATAGAAGAAACGCTGTCTAGCGGTGTGGACATTTTAAGAAGTTCCGAAGCTTCGCCTTCGGCAACTATTAACAGCGCCGAGTCTTGAACCCTTAGCGTTTTAGAAAAATAATCGACTACCTTTATAACGTTTATATCTAGTACGCTTTTACCCAAAACGATAAGGTTGCAAAAGGCAAGTTGCGGGTACCAGCCCGAAACGTCGCCTATGTTTTTTATGGCGTTTCCTACTGTAGAACCGCTTCCCGTAAGTTCGGTTTTAAGGTTTTCGGTGTTGGTGTCGTTGGCTTCGGGTACGGCGATTTGCGCTGTGGCGACGTATTCGTTGTTTATATAGTCTATGCCGACCGCCTTTATTATGGCGGTTTTTTCTATATCTACAAGCCCTTCGTTGTTAGAAAAGAACACAATCGATATGGCGAAAAAAATAAACAGTATAATTTTAATTTTGGTGTTTTTCAAAAACTTTCTCCTTTGGTTTTAACAAACAAAAAATTATGGGCAAAACGTTTGCCATAAACAGGTAAAACCAGCCTGCGTACACTACCGAAAACTTTTCTATCGAATGCGTGTATTCGGTAAGAAGAACGGTAACGACGACGAGTACCGAAACGACTATTAAGGGTGCCACCCATTTTTTTCGGATATTAAAAACCTTGTTTAGTATATACGCCGAAAAGAATACAGGCAAAGACGCCGAAAACATATCCGAAAAAATAAGTATCATTATACCTATATAATCTACTCTGCCCGTGTCGTTTATAACCGTCGTGTATTTTGTTATTTCGGTAAGCGCAAACTGTTCTCTAAACGCGATAGAAGAAAACACGCTGTAAAAGAATACGGCAAACGCTATTACCGTAATCGCACCTATGGTAAATCCGCCCAGAATTTTTAACGCCGATTTCTTTTCCCATTTAAAGTTTCCTATAAAAAACAGGGCATAGGCACAATCTCCGAACCAACTTAAAGAGTAGTAACTGCCCGTCGCAATCTTTTTTGCGCCGTTGTTAAATATGGGTAAAATATTAGAAAAGTCTGCGTTAGAAGTAGAAAGGGCAAGTAAAACGATTATTCCGATTAACGTTACAAACCACATTACGTCCGAAAGCCTGCCCCATACTTTTAAGCCCTTGCACGCCACGTAAAACGCCAGCCCGAAAAAGGGTATAAAGTACAGGTTGTTTGGCATTGTAACGTACAATGTCGTTTCTATATAGTCTTTTTGTTCTATAATAGGCAAAACGCTTTTTAACATAAAGTATACGAAATAAAGCATAAACACGGCGTTTGCGAATTTCTTTCCGAAATGAGAACTTAAAAGTCCGTAAAAGTCGGTTTTGTAGCGTTTGCAGGCAAGCAAAATAACCGAAAGGGTAACTCCGTCTAAAAGGGCGTTTAGCAAAACCGACAACCACATATCTTCGTTTACGGTTTTTGCCAAAACGCTGGGTAGCATAAAAAACTTAACGGTGGGTAAAAACGCTATAAAAAACAGCGCTACTTGTCTTGTCTTTAATTTGTACTGCATAGTTATTCTCCCGAACGGAATTTAATTTTGTTTGGCTGAATGGACTTGGGCGTAACCGATTGCTCGGCGAAAAAGCCCTTGTAAAAACTGTCGTCTAAATCTTCTTTTACCAGCGGAGAAAAGGGTGCGCACAAAGGCGTAGAATAACTTTCGAAGGTTATTACGTAAACCAAAAGCATAGCGGAAAAAATAAGCAATCCGTACGCGCCCAAAGCACCTGCGATAATCAGGTATATAATTCTTATTACCGAAAAAGTTTGTTCCAGTTCGGGCACGGTATAAAGGCATATCCCCGAAAAAGCTACTATCATAAGCGTGGGTGCCGAAATGATACCTGCCGTAACCGCCGTTTCACCTAGTACCAGACCGCCGACGATAGACACAACCATTCCTACGTAGCGGGGCATTCTTACGCTGGCTTCGTTTAGTATTTCGAATATAAGCAGTGTAAAAAACATTTCGTAACTGGGGGTTAGCGGTATTCCTTTAATGCTGTTTACGATGGTAAGTAAAAAACTTAGCGGAATCAACTGCAAATGAAACAACTCCGCCGACACGAAAAAAGACGGCAAAAGCAAAGATATGGCAACAGAAACTATTCTTAGCGTTCTTGCCACCGTGGCGCTGTACGAAGAACTGTAATAGTCGCTGGGGCTTTGAAAGTCTTCTATTAACAGGTAGGGTACCGTAAGCGCTATGGGAGAGCCGTCTACCAAAATTCCCACTCTGCCTTCCAATATTTTAGAAGCCAGAATGTCGGGCTTTTCGGTGTTGCCTATTTGTTTGAACAACGACTTTTTATGCTCGCCCAAACTTTTGGTTATATAAGAAGAATCCAGCACTGCGTCTACGTTTACGTTTTGCAGTTTGTCTTTCATTTTTTTAACGAGCTCGGGGTCGGCGACGCCCTTTATATAAACCAACGCAACGGGCGTTTTAGAGTATTTGCCGACTATTAAATTTTCAAACGTCAGGTCGGTTGTTTTAAGTTTTCTTCGCATTAAGCCCACGTTTACGGGCAAACTTTCTACAAACCCTTCTCTCGGACCTTTTATTACCGTAAAGGTCGGCGGTTCGGTAATAGAACGCTTTTCGAATTTCCTTAGCCCGAAAGCGTACGCTAAACTCAGTCCGTCTACAAGCAAAACCGTTTCCCCGGTAACTACGGCGTCTAAAACTTCTTGCAGATTATACAGTTTGCGTTTTTCGGGACTTAAAAAAATATTGTCTACTTCTTGTTCGGATGCTTCGCCACTATAACTTTTTGCGGGGCGAAGCACAAGTTCGCCTATCGACTGCTGGTCTACTATATCTTTTACGAACACGAGCGTCGCGTTTTTGTTTCCCACTTTAAGGTTAAGGGTGGCAACATCGTCCGACCGCACTTTTTTTTGAATATATTTAATGTTGCTTTTAAGGTTTTTATCGACTTTCATACGGTTAGTATTTTGTTTTATTAAAAAAAATATGCTCCTTTTAAAAAGAAAAAAGGCGGTAGTTTACCGCCATAAAAGAATTTACTTTTTAATTGCCGAAACAGAGTTTAGTATAAACATAGAAAGAGTTTCTCTCTGTTCGTCGTCCATTTCAAGGTTGGTGTAGTTAAAAATTATTTCCGAAACCATTTGCGTTTTTTGTTCTTTCGTAAAGTCTTGTTCTGTTATTATAAGTATTTCTTCGGTAACCGATTGCATATTTTCTTTTTTAACTATTTCCGAAAGTATGCTTTCTATAATCATCACCGCAGGCGAACCGACGCTTTTGCCCGCGATAAGTTTGTTTACGGCAACCGACAACACCGTAGAAACCGAGCCCGTAACAAGCCCTTCGTACAGCGTTTCCGACGAAAACGCAAATTCCGTTCCGTAAAGCGCAAGTTTCAGCGCAAACTGAAAAACCGTTGCCAACACGGTGGGTAGGTATACGCTTACTGATTTTTTTAATTTGTCTTTTAAAACTTTTTTTAAAACCGCCATAACCGTGCATACCGCCACCGCAACGCCCAAGGTTTTTACGTCAAACAAACCTAAAAATGCCTGTATGTTATTAAGTTGCATAATACACCTGCCTTTTCGGAAGGCGAACGCCCGTTACTGCGTTTTTAAAAGTTTTGCCAGCCTTTTGTAAAATTTGAAACCGTCTATGTAATAATACGCTTTTATTTGGGTTACCTCCCGATTATATTTTTTTCCAAACGCCGACTGTATTTTACAACGGTTTTAAAAAAAGTAAACGGTTATATGTCAAAAAATTTTAGGACTTGCATTATTACATATATAAAAACTGCCATTCATAACCTAGAAACAGACGTATTGTAAAGGAGAATAAAGTTATGCTTTTTGATTTTTTAAGTTTTGTATTGGGTAAAATCGTTTTTTTTACGGGTGCGGTTATAAACGGCAGTTCTTTTCCTAAACCGCTAAGCCCCGAAGAAGAAGCCGAATGTATAAGAAAAACTGCTATGGGCGATGCGTCCGCAAGAGAAAAACTTATAAGCCACAATATGCGTTTGGTTGCGCATATCGTAAAAAAATATAGCGGTTCGGCAGAAACAGACGACCTTATTTCGGTGGGGAGCATAGGTCTTATTAAGGCGGTAAACACCTACGATAAATCTAAGGGAACGCAACTTGCCACGTTTGCTTCCAGGTGTATAGAAAACGAAATTTTAATGCTTCTTCGGGCAAACAAAAAATACCGAAACGACGTGTCTTTGTCGGACCCCGTCGGCACCGATAAAGACGGAAACGAACTTGCGCTTATAGATTTACTGTGCGACCACGACGACGTAGTGTTCGAAAAGGTAGACAAAGAGATAGAAATAGATAAATTTCTTAAATTTATAAAGGGCGTTTTAACCGAAAGAGAGTACACCGTTTTGTGTTTAAGGTTCGGGCTGAAAGGCGGTTGCAATTATGCGCAGAGAGAAGTTGCCAATTTTTTAAAAATATCGCGCTCGTATATTTCTCGCATAGAAAAAAAGGCGATAGAAAAATTAAAAATCGCCGTAAAAAAAGGGCAATTCTATTGCTAAAAAATTTAGTGTGTGATAAAATTAAACATAAGATAATTTAGGGGGTGTTATATGGAAGAAAAAATTTGCGTCGTCGCTATTATAGTAAACGATTACGAAAACGTTCAAAGCGTTAACGCCTTGCTTCACGAATACAGAGACAACGTTTTAGGAAGGCTTGGGCTTCCCGTAAAAGAAAAAAATATATCGGTAATTTCGGTGGTTATGCAAGCCACCATAGAAACCATAAACGGTTTATCTGGTAAGCTGGGTATGTTAAAAGGCGTAAGCAGTAAAGTTCTTTCTACAAAATAGTATGCCGTACACTTTTATAAGCGGTGCGACGGGCGGTATAGGTAAAGCCTTTGTAAAAGAATGCGCAAAGCAGGGCGACAATCTTTTTTTAACCGGCAGAAGCACAGACAAACTTACGGCGCTTAAAAACGAAATCGAATTAAAGTACGGCGTAAAAGTTTTGGTTTTTGCCTGCGATTTAACGGCGGAAAATTTTAGAACGCAAATGGTAGACTTTATCGACGACAACGGTATAACGTTCGATAAAATCATAAATGTTGCGGGCGTAGATACGCAAAAGGCTTTTACCGAGTATACGCGCGAAAAGTTGTTGTTTCAACTAAGGGTAAATGTAGAAAGTACCGTAGACCTAACCTATTTGTTACTTAAAAGGCGGGCAAAAGACTTGCGGATTTTAACGATAGGAAGTATGTCGGGCGCAACGCCTATGCCATATTTTCAGGTGTATTCGGCAAGTAAATCTATGTTGTTAAGCCTGTTTACTTCGCTACATTACGAACTTAAAAAAAGCGGGGTAAAGGTAACTACGGTGTTGCCGGGCGGTGTTTATACCAGACCGGATATTATAAAAGACATTAAAGGTCAGGGGCTTTGGGGCAAACTTTCTGCCAAATCTCCCGAGTTCGTTGCGGTAAAGTCGTTAAAAGCCGTAAACAAAAACAAAGTAAAATATATACCGGGGTTTTTTAACAAACTCTTGTACTTTATAATAAAAATCACGCCTAAAAATGTTGCGCTTAAATTTATTTCACGCAGATGGAAAAAAATTACCAAAGACGCGTTTTAGGTTTATAGGAGAAAACAAAGTGAGCATAGCAGACGAAATATTTGTTTCTAATTGTAGGGATATTATCGACAACGGCGTATGGGATACCGAGTGTCAGGTTCGCCCCAAATGGCTAGACGGCACGCCGGCGCATACCGTAAAAAAGTTTTGCATAGTAAACCGTTACGATTTACAAAAAGAATTTCCTATTCTTACTCTTCGTCGCACGGCGTTTAAGTCTGCCGTAGACGAAATTTTGTGGATATGGCAAAAAAAGTCTAATAACATACACGACTTAAAGTCGCACATCTGGGATTTGTGGGCAGACGAAACGGGTTCTATCGGAAAGGCTTACGGCTATCAGTTGGGCATTAAACACAAGTATAAAGAAGGCGAATTCGACCAAGTAGACAGGGTATTGTTCGACCTAAAAAACAACCCGTCGTCTAGGCGCATTATGACTAATATTTATAATTTCGAAGACCTGCACGAAATGAACCTTTATCCGTGCGCGTATTCTATGACCTTTAACGTTTCGGGCAAAACCTTAAACGGAATTTTGCACCAAAGAAGCAACGACGTGGCTGTGGCAAACAACTGGAACGTCGTTCAGTACGCCGTGCTGTTGCATATGTTTGCGCAGGTTTCGGGGCTGAAAGTCGGCGAACTCGTACACGTAATAGCAGACGCTCACATTTACGACAGGCATATTCCCGTTGTAGAAAAAATGCTTAAAAATCCGCAGTTTACCGCACCCAAACTTATAATAAATCCCGACGTAAAAGATTTTTATAAATTTACGGTAGACGATTTTAAGTTAGAAGATTATAAGTATAACACCATAGAAGAAAAATTCGAGGTCGCGGTTTAGTGAAAGGCATTGTTGCGGTAGACGAAAAATGGGGTATCGGAAAAGACAACGGGCTTTTGTTCGGTATTCGAGAAGATATGAAGTTTTTTAGGGAAACGACAAAAAACAAAGTAGTCGTTATGGGTTCTAACACGTTAAGGTCGCTTCCTAACGGAAACCCGCTTAAAAACAGGGTAAATGTCGTTTTGTCTAAAACGCTTAAAAGGGACGATTGCATAGTCGTAAACGACACGGTAAGTTTAGGCAAAGCGTTAAAAGAATACGACACCGACGACGTGTATGTAATAGGCGGTGCCAAGGTCTATAAACTGTTACTCGATTACTGCGAAGAAATTTTGGTTACCAAAGTTCGGGCAGACGGGCAGGCAGACGTCTTTTTTGAAAATTTAGACGAGTTACCAGATTGGCGGTTGGTAGACACAAGCCAACCCGTTTTATCGGACGGGTATACCATAACCTTTAACAGGTACAAAAACTTAAAACAAAAAGAATTATAAAACGAAAAAAAGAATCGCTTTACTTTAAGTGCTTCTTTTTTATTTGACAAGATACCGTTTATTAAGGAGAAAAACTATGGCTAAAACTATCGGTATGGATATGACGCAAGGTAAATTGTTTAAAAAGTTGATACGATTTTCGGTACCGCTTATTCTTACTTATTGGTTACAACTTGCGTTTAATTTTGCCGACGTAATGGTATTGGGCGCGTTTGTAGATGACAACGCGGTCGGCGCCGTAGGTTCTACTTCTTCGTTAATCAACTTGGTTATAGGGCTTTTTATAGGCTTGTCGCTTGGCGCAAACATTTTAATTTCTAAATATTTAGGTGAAGGTAATACCCAAAAGGTTAGGCGCGTTGTCGGTTTGTCTATGGTGGTAAGCGTGATTTTCGGCGTCGTCCTTCTTTTAATAGGTCAGTTTCTTTCTAAAACGTTTTTAACTTGGATGGACTCTCCCGAAGAACTTATAGATATGTCGGCGTTGTATTTAAGAATTATTTTTTTGGGTATGCCCATAAAACTTTTATACAACTTTTGCTCGTCTATTTTAAACGCTTCGGGCGAAACGGTTAAACCACTAATATTTTTATCTATCGGCGGAGTGTTGAATATCGGGTTAAACATTTTTTCGGTAACGGTTCTCGGTATGTCGGTAGAAGGCGTTGCGATAGCCACCGTCTCTTCAGAACTCGTTTCGGCGATTTTGTGTATAATAACCCTAATTAAAAACGAAGGCACCGTAAAACTTTGTAAAGAGTATGTAAAATTTTATAAAAACGAGTTTGTAGAAATGTTAAAGCAGGGCGTTCCGTCGGGTATTCAGTCGTGCCTTTTTGCTTTGTCTAATGTCGTTATTCAATCGTCTATAAATTCTTTCGGTTCGTCGGTTGTATCGGGTAACGCTTATGCTTCGCAGATAGAAGGCTTTATTTACCATTCTATGTATGCGTTCGCCGTGGGGACTATGTCGTTTGTGTCGGCAAACTACGGCGCCGGAAAAACAGAGAATATTAAAAAAAGCATTATATACGGCTTGATTTCCGCGGTTGCGGTAGGCTTAATTACTTCTACGATACTGTGCGCCTTAAAATGGAAAATCTTTTATTTCTTTACCGACGACGAACAGGTCGTTACGGTCGCTTGTAAAAGAATGGAATACATTG
The DNA here is from genome assembly GCA_964475885.1 of uncultured Christensenella sp. Classification (GTDB taxonomy): domain Bacteria; phylum Bacillota; class Clostridia; order Christensenellales; family Borkfalkiaceae; genus UBA1259. The sequence goes on along the minus strand of CAYYYD010000006.1, from coordinate 30,950 downwards.
CAAGACTTCACTTTTTTTGCGGTATAATGGACGTGTTCTCTCACTCTCTAAAAGGTCTTGGAAAAAGCACGCTTTCTATGATTATCGCGCTTACCGGTTCTTGCGTGTTGCGTATCGTATGGATAAACATTATGTTAGAATTCTATAACATTATAGACGTTGTGTATATGGTTTACGTCATATCTTGGGTAATAACGGCTATCGCGCATTTAATTGCTTTAATTATTACTTATAAAAAGGTTAAAAATAAGTTGTCGTGCAAAGAAAAACTTGTCGGTACGACCGAATAAAGTATTTAAGTAAAAATAAAGGCGTGGTTGCATAGACTTGCAACCACGCCATTTTGTTGTGTGTTTGTTATTTATTCATTTCTTCTCTTGCTTCTATAAAACATTTAACAATGTAGTCTAGGTCTTGTTTACTGTGCGTTGCCGAAACCTGAGTTCTTATTCTTGCCTTGCCCTTTGGTACGACGGGGTAAGAGAATGCAACCAGGTATACGCCTTTGTCCATCATACGCTTTGCCATTTCTACGGCAACATTTTCGTCGTATAGCATAATGGGAACAATCGGGTGAACGCTGTCTATTATATCGAAGTTCGCCTGTTTTAATTTTTCTCTGTAATACTTGGTGTTTTCTTCTAACTTGTCGCGCATAGACGTGTCGGCAGAAAGCATATCTATAAGTTTGCTAGTAGCCGAAGCGATTGCGGGGGCAAGCGAGTTAGAAAACAAATACGGACGGCTTCTTTGACGTAAAAGGTCTATTATTTCTTTTCTGCCCGAAGTAAACCCGCCCGACGCACCGCCGAGAGCCTTACCGAAGGTAGAAGTTATAATATCGACTCTGCCCATAACACCGCAGTATTCCGCCGTGCCTTTGCCCGTTTTACCTACAAAGCCTGTTGCGTGGCTGTCGTCTACCATAACAAGCGCGTTGTATTTGTCGGCTAAGTCGCAAATGCCTTTTAGGTTAGCGATTATCCCGTCCATACTGAATACGCCGTCGGTGGCGACAAGTTTTATTCTTGCGCCGTTTTGGTCGGCTTCTTTAAGTTTGTTTTCTAGGTCTAGCATATCGTTGTTTTTGTATCTTAAACGCATAGCCTTGCAAAGCCTTACGCCGTCTATAATGCTGGCGTGGTTCAGTTCGTCGGATATTACCGCGTCTTTATCGGTAAGAATTGTTTCGAACAACCCGCCGTTTGCGTCGAAGCAAGAAGAGTAAAGTATAGTGTCGTCGGTTCCTAAAAACGCGCTTATTTTTTGTTCCAGCGTTTTATGAATATCTAACGTACCGCAAATGAACCTTACCGAAGCGCAACCGTAACCGTGTTCTTTATAACTGTTGACCGAAGCGTCTATAAGTTCCTTAGAGTCTGCAAGACCCAAATAATTGTTGGCGCACATATTTATCATTTTTTCTCCGCCCGATACCGTAATGTTGGAACTCTGCGGTGAAGTGATAACTCTTTCGCCCTTAAAAAGCCCGTCGGCTTTAATTTTTTCTACTTCTTCGCGATAAAAATTTAATGCTTCTGATTTATTCATAATATCTCCTTATTTACGTATATTGGTCCAGTCAAGAATTACCTTGCCGGAATTACCCGTTTCCATAATTTCAAAACCTTTTTTAAAATCTTTTACATCGAAACGATGTGTAATAATGGGTTCTAGGTTAAATCCGCCCTGAAGCATAGCGCCCATTTTGTACCAAGTTTCAAACATTTCTCTGCCGTAAATTCCTTTAAGAATTAAGCCGTTCCAAATAATGGTGTTTAACGGAAGTTCTGCCGTGTTTTTGTTTTGAAGCCCGAGTAGGGCAATGCGACCGCCGTTTTCCATAACGCTTATAAGTTGTAAAAGCGCGCGTTGATTACCGCTCATTTCCATACCGACGTCAAAGCCTTCTTTAATGCCCAAGTCGTGCATAACCGCGTTTAAATCTTCTTTTGCCGTGTTTACCGCACGGGTAACGCCGAACTTCCTTGCAAGGTCTAGCCTGTATTCGTTAAGATCGGTAATAACTACGTTTCTCGCTCCGCAGAACTTTGCTATACCCGCCGCCATAATACCTATGGGGCCTGCACCCGTAACCAAAACGTCTTCGCCGACTACGTTAAACGACAAAGCCGTGTGGGCGGCGTTGCCGAACGGGTCGAAGATTGCGTACATATCGTCGGAAATATTGTCGTCGCAGGGGAATACGTTATGAGAAGGAAGCACAAGATATTCGGCAAAAGCGCCGTCTCTGTTTACGCCTATGCCTTTGGTTTCTTTGCAAAGATGCCCGTGTCCGGCACGGCAGTTTCTACAATGACCGCAAACTATGTGTCCTTCGCCGGTAACCCTTTGACCGACTTCTAGCCCCTTAACATTTGCGCCTAGTTCTACTATTTCGCCTACGTATTCGTGCCCGATGGTCATAGGCGTTTTAATGGTGCTTTGCGCCCATTCGTTCCACTGATAAATGTGTAAGTCGGTACCGCAAATCGCCGTTTTTTTGATTCTTACTTTTACGTCGTTTACGCCCACTTCGGGTACGGGAACTTCTTTCATTACAAGTCCGCGTTCGGGTTTTTCTTTAACTAATGCAAACATTTTTTCCATAACGTTTCTCCTTAATAATCTATTTACTTACGCCCGACTAAAAGTATGGCGTATTTTTTTAGTTACATTATACCACCGAGTTTTGCAATTGGCAATAAAAATATTTAATAAAAAAAATTTTTCGGTTACCTGTCATAAACCCGTTGACTTTGAACATTTCGTTGTTACAATAAGCGCGAGTTTCGGGGGCGGTATGAAAGAAGTCGTTAAAAGAATTTTAGAAATAGAAGAAGAACAAAAAAGACGGCGCGGATACGATAACCTTTCGGGTTACAATACGGGCAGAAAAAAGCACTTAAAACAACTTGCCTTTCATAAATGCAAAAAGAAAAACCGTTGGGTATTCGGCGGAAACCGTAGCGGAAAAACAGAGTGCGGTGCGGTAGAATCGGTGTATATGGCAAGGGGTTGCCACCCCTACCGAAAAAACCGCAAAGATGTGTTCGGCTGGGTGGTGTCGTTGTCTACTCAGGTTCAAAGGGATGTTGCGCAGGCAAAAATACTAAGGTACCTTAACCCGTCGTGGATAGTAGATATTACAATGCTTTCGGGCAAAAAGGACAGCCCCGAGTACGGCGTTATAGACCAGATACGCATTAAAAACGTGTTTGGCGGAACGTCGGTTATAGGGTTTAAGTCGTGTGACCAAGGAAGGGAAAAGTTTCAGGGAAGTTCGTTAGACTTCGTATGGTTTGACGAAGAACCACCCAAAGATATTTACGACGAGTGCAGAATGAGAGTGCTTGACAAAAACGGCGATATTTTCGGAACGATGACTCCGCTAAAAGGTCTTACTTTCGTATACGACGAAATTTATCTTAACAAAAGCAATTCGCCCGACGTTTGGTGCGAATTTATGGAATGGGGCGACAACCCCTATTTAGACAAAAAAGAAATAACGTCGCTTACCCTAACGCTTTCGGACGACGCGTTAGAAAGCCGACGGTACGGCAGGTTTAAAAACGCAAGCGGTTTGGTGTATACCGAGTTCGACGAAAACGTACACGTAATAGAACCCTTTACTGTGCCTTACGATTGGCAAGACATAATATCCATAGACCCTGGTCTTAACAACCCGTTGTCGGCACATTGGTACGCCGTAGATTACGACGGAAACGTTTATGTCGTTGCCGAGCATTTCGAAGCCAAAAAAGACGTGTGGTATCATTCGGAAAAAATTAAAAAGATTTCCGACGGTCTGCATTGGAAAACAGATTCTTTCGGTAGGTTAGAAGCGCTTATAGATTCCGCCGCCAACCAGCGTACGCTGGCTTCTAGCAAAAGCGTTACCGAGTTGTTTTGCGACTGCGGAATTATGGTTAATCCTAACGTAGACAAAGATATGTTTTCGGGCATACAAAGGGTAAAAGAGTACCTAAAAATAAACGACGGAAAGCCTAGACTATATATTTTTAAGAACTGCGTAAACCTTATACGAGAACTTAAAAATTACCGTTGGGGCGACGGAGACCTGCCCAAAAAAACCGACGACCACGCGCTGGACGAATTGCGCTACTATCTTATGAAAAAACCGCACAACGACCGACCTGCTTCCGAAAAAACTCAAATACAAAAAGACAAGGAGAGATTGTATAAAAAAATCTTAAATGAAAGAAAAGCAAACAAAAACCGCCGATACGGTTAGCGAAAATCTTAAATCGGCATTGCTTAAAAAGGCGTTGGGGTTTAGCGTAACCGAAACGGTAGAAGAATACGTAGGAAGCGACGAAGGGGAAATTAAACTTTTAAAAAAGAAGGTAACCAAAAAGAAAGTTCCGCCCGACGTTACTGCGTTAAAAATGTTACTTGACGAAACCCGAACCGACGTTAAAGAAATGACCGACGAAGAATTAGAGTTAGAAAGGCTAAGGCTTTTAGAACAACTGACGCAATCGGCAAAAAAAGATAAGGAGATTTAATTTGCAAAAAGAAGAAAAACTAAAAAAGACGGCAGGCGACGGGCAAAGCGACTTGTTTATACAAGACCTTGTAGCCGAAGTGGAAAACGATTTTAAAAAAAGGCGAAACGAACGCGTCGCCGTAGAACGACAGTGGCAACTTAATATGAATTTTTTGGCGGGTAATCAGTACTGCAAAATAAATTCGCGCGGAGAACTGGACGACGAAGATTCCGAATACTATTGGCAAAACCGACAGGTGTTTAACCATATAGCGCCCCTTATAGAAACAAGACTTGCCAAGTTTTCTAAAATACAACCGTCGTTGCACGTAAGACCTAAAACCGACAACGACAAAGACATAGAAGGCGCAAGCGTGGCAGAAAGGCTTATAAGCCAAACGTTTAGCGACTGCAATATGAAAGAAATAATAAAAAAGGTTACGGTATGGAGTGAAACTTGTGGTTCGGGTTTTTACAAGGTGTTGTGGAATAACGACGGCGGAGAGAGTATGGGAACATTGGACGGTAAAGAGATTTACGAAGGAAGTGCGGAAATTTTGCCCGTTTCTCCTTTCGAAATTTTCCCCGACAGTCTGTGCACCCAAGAAATAGACGACTGCGAAAGCATAATACACGCAAGGGCGGTAAGGGTCTCGGCGGTTAAAGAAAAATACGGCGTAACGCTTGCAGGTAAAGACATAGATGTTTTTAATATGATGTCTACCGCGGGTACATCTTTTGCCGACGGCAACGCCGTAACAACGGTAAAAGATTCGGTAATAGTTATAGAAAAGTTTCAAAAGCCGTGTTCGGAATTTCCTAACGGACGGCTTATAACGGTAGCGGAAGGAAAACTTTTGTATTACGGCGAACTGCCGTACATCAACGGTAAAAACAAAACCCGAACCTTTCCGTTCGTAAAACAAGACGCAATAACGAATGCCGGAAGTTTTTTCGGTAGCAGTCTTATAGAAAGGCTTATTCCGTTGCAACGCTCGTTTAATGCGGTAAAAAACAGAAAGCACGAGTTTTTAAACAGGCTGTCTATGGGTGTGTTGACGGTAGAAGACGGTTCGCTAGACGTAGACGACCTTAACCAAGACGGTTTGTCGCCGGGTAAAATTTTGGTATACAGGCAGGGTTCTAAGGCACCCGAAATAATGTCCGAAACGACCTTGCCCGTAGACTTTACCGAAGAAGAAAACAAACTTTTAAACGAGTTCGTAATAGTAAGCGGTGTAAGTGACGTTTCGTCTAGTTCGGATAACGCTTCTTTGTCTAGCGGTTCGGCATTGCAGATACTTATAGAACAGGACAACGAGCGGTTGTTGTTGCCTGCCGAAAACATAAGGAACTGTTACGTAAACGTGGCAAAGCAGGTGGTAAGGCTGTTCGCACAGTTTTTGTCGGGTATGCGCGCCGTTAAGTATTACGACGCATTTAATAAGGCAAGAATAAGTTACGCAAGTAGAGAATCGGTTAGGTCGGACGACGTATACGACAACGGCGACAATGCGTTTATGTATTCTCAGACGCAAAAAAAAGAACTTATTTACAAACTGTACAACTCGGGGTTACTGTTCGACGAGAAGGGCACGGTAAAATCGGGAATAAAGTCTAAGGTTTTAGAAATGATGGGATACGAAGACCTAGACGATAAGAAAGGTTTATCTAGACTGCACGAAGAAAAAGCGCAGATGGAAAACGAAAAAATGCGGTCGGGGGATATTGACGTCGAAGAAATAGACGACGACGAAATTCATATTTCCGAACACGTAAAGTACGCGCTTAGCGAATACGCGGAGTTTTCCGACCAACTTAAAGAAAGATATTTCAAACACGTAAGGGCGCACAAAGACCGCCTAAATCAAAAACAAACGAAAACGGGAGAATAATTTATGAACGAAAACACTATCGAACAAACCGAAACTTTAAGCCAAACCGTAGACACGGAACAAAAGACGACAGAGGGCGACGTAAAAGAGACGGTCTCTTTAGGAAAGTTTAAAGACGTAAACGCCTTGCTTAACGCATACAATTCTTTGCAGTCTGAATTTACCAAACGCTGTCAGCGTGTTAAAGAATTGGAAAACGCTTTGACCGACGAAAAAACGAAAGTCTCGGCGGTAAAAGAAAGCACGGCAGAAGTCGGACAGGCAAACGCAGGTATAACCGAAGAAGATAGGCAAAATATCTTAAAAGACTACCTGAAAGGGCTTCTCGGCTCCAAACAAACGGCAATAGTGATGGACGGTGTTGGGGGCGGTGTAAGTACGCCCGTAAACAGACCTAAAACCATTGCCGAAGCGGGAAATCTCGCAAAAGAAATTTTAAAGTAATATAGGAGAAATTATGGCAGTAAATTTAACAAGCGCCGATAAAGCGCTAAAAACTTTATACTTAGATGTGGTAAGCGAACAATTAAACAACAACGTAAATCCGCTTCTTGCAAGGGTAAAGCAAAGTACCAACGACGTATGGGGCAAAGAAATTAAAAAACTTGCCGTTCACGGTATTAACGGCGGTATAGGTGCGGGCACCGAAGACGGCGACCTTCCCACGGCAACGGGCAACAATTACGAGCAGTTCGTTGCCACGCTTAAAAATCTTTACGGAACGATAGAAATTTCCGATAAAGCAGTAAGGGCTTCCGAAAACAATTCGGGTGCCTTCGTAAACCTGTTAAACGCCGAAATGGAAGGGCTTATAAAGGCAAGCGGTTTTAACTTCGGCAGAATGCTTTTCGGTGACGGAAGCGGTGTTATAGGTAAAGTTCAGTCGGCGTCGGGCAATGTTATTACCCTAGACACCGTTAAAAATGTAATAGAAGGTATGCTTATAGATATTCGTGAAGAAGGCGGTTCTACCGTTACGACGTCAAGAAGAATTACCGGCGTAGACAGGATTAACAAAACGATAACCGTTTCGGGTTCTACCGTAACGGCAAACGCAGGCGACTTAATAACCGTTCAGGGTTCGTACAATAACGAAATAACAGGACTGGCAAAGATTTTCGACCAAACCGCCGACACCCTTTACGGCGTTAAAAAATCCGAAAACCCTTGGCTTTCGCCTTACGTTAAGGCGGTAGACGGCAACATTTCCGAAGCCGAAATTCAAATCGCGCTCGATTATATAGAAGAGAACAGCGGAAGCGCCGTAAACTTTATAGTTTGTTCGTGGGGCGTAAGAAGGGCGCTTATAAACCTTATGTCCAAAAACAAACGCATAGTAGACGTAATGAATTTAGAAGGCGGATTTAAGGCGTTGAGTTACAATGGTATTCCCATTGTGGCAGACAGGTTCTGCCCCGAAGGGACGATGTATCTTTTAAATACCGACGACTTTACCCTTCATCAACTTTGCGACTGGCAGTGGCTTACCGGCGACGACGGTAGAATATTAAAGCAGGTTCCCGGAAAGCCCGTTTACACGGCGACGTTGGTAAAATACGCCGACCTTATTTGCGACAGACCTTACGGTCAGGGCAAACTTACGGGTATTAAAGAAGAATAGTTTTTTGTTTTTCGTCGAGCCCGAACGTTCGGGCTCGACGATTTTATAAAAGGAGAGTGCATATGAAACTGAAAAGCATAATAAGGCTTTCGGCCGAATTGTTGGGGCTAGACGACGTTTGTTCGGTTTTAGACGGTAAGACCGAAACTGACGACTGCACGCAACAAGTTATAGACCGTTTGGTAGGCGTTTCAAATATCGTAACGGGCGAACTAAGTAGCGCGTATTTGCCCTTAGAACGCACCGAAGAGTTTAAGGTGGTAAACGACAAAATTTCTTTTAGCGCCTTTTTAAACAGAGCCGTCAGAATTTTAGAAGTTTTCGATAAAGACGACAACCCGTTAGAGTTTTCTTTCGACAGAATAAACATTTCCGTTTCGGGTGTTACTGTCGCAAAGGTCAGGTATAACTATGTCGCCGAAGATTACCGACTGACCGACGATATAGGGTACACCGAACGTAATATTTCCAAAACGGTTTTGGCGTACGGGGTGTGCGCCGAGTTCTGTCTGACCGAACGCAGGTTTGACGAAGCGGTTATGTGGCACGAGCGGTTCGAAGAAGGGGTTAAGGCAAGAATACTGCCCAAAAGCGGAAAAATTTCGGCAAGGAGATGGGAATAATGTACGGTACCGTTTGCCCCGTAAATTTACAATTCAAAGAAAAACAATTCGATTTTAGCGCCAATAAAAACACGGCAATCAATTCGGTCGTTTTGTCCGACTGCGTAAAGTCGAGCAAAGGGTTTGTGGCAACCCCCTTGTATTTATCGGCTCCCGCTAAAATTACCGCAAGCGTATATTTTAACAACAACCTGTACGTTACATGCGACAACGGATACATATACTTGTACGATACCGCCCTAAGACAGGCGTGCGATTATAAGGTAAGCAGTGTTTTTAAAATGTTGTCGGTAAAAATTGACGGCGAAACGGCTACGATTATTCTTTCTTCGAGCGGTTCGACCGTTATTAAATCGGGCGTGCAAACAGACTTGGGGTTTAGGGCGACCGACGGCGTAGTGTATTGCGGAAGGCTTATTTATTTTTGCAAAAACGAAATATTCGTCGGAAAGCCTTACGACTACGCCGGTAAAGATTACGTTTCGTTTAAGGTGGACGAATCTGTCGAAGGGTTCGTCGGGTTTTACGTTCTTAACGGCGAACTGTTTTTGATTTACCGTAAACACATTTTAAAAATACCCAGATTCGGCGACGTCAACGATATTCAAATAAAGTATGTTACGGCGGACGTAGAAAACGTTGCGACGGGCGGTATGTTTCCGGAAGGGGACAAGTTGTATTTATTCGACAAAAGAAAAATTTCTTGTTTCGACGGAAAGACCATAAAGACTTTTAAAACATTGTTAACCGAACCTAGGTTTACCGTTTACAGTCGCGGTACGGGTATGTATAACGGCATTATTATGATAAAAGCGACCGACCGAACCACTCAAAAAACGTACGCGTATTTTTACGATACCCGTACGGAAACCGAATGGCTTTCCGACTACGACGGAACCTTGCTTTACAACTACTCTGCCTGCGTGTCTAAAAACAACAACCTTATGAACCTTTCTGCCGACGGGGTAAGACAAGTAAGTTACAAGTCTGACAAAACCGATTTCGGAAGCGGAAAACTTAAAACGCTTTATTCGTTAAGCGTGTACGTAAGCGCGCCCACCGAGATAACGCTGTACGGAGATTTCGGCGAAAAGACGTTTAACTTAAAGGCAGGCTTTAATCGAGTTTTTTGTAACGCAGACACGGTTGGCTTGTCGGTATCCTTTTCCGCTTCTGCCGAAAACTATACGATGAGCGACCTAAAAATAAAGTATACCGAAAAAGGAGAATGATATGGCGTTTCCTACACCGACCACCGAAAGCGAAATGCTTTCTATATTAAAAGATATTTTTTTCTATTACCGCGTAAGGCGAGAAGCGTTTGAAGAAACTAAGTTAGAGCCGTTGGTTCTTACCAGAATGGAGTTTACAGCGCTTACCGACCAAGAACTAAAACGCAAAGCCGAAGAACTTGTCGCTTACGAACAGCAGATTAAAATAAGCGAACTGCGTATTTCGTTAAGTCAGCAGATAGACGAGTATTCCGAAAAGTCCGAAAACTTAACTAAAACGTACAACCAAAGCGTAACGACCGTTACCGAAAACTACAACGAGAGCGCGCAAAAAATTTACGACGACGCGTTAAAGAACGGGTTGGGGCAGTCGACGATACTTACCGAACAGCTTGCCCGATTAGAGAGCGAAAAAAACAAGTTGCTAAGTCAAACGCAAAGCGAATACGAAAAAGAGTTGTCTTATTGCAACGCGCGTATTCAAAGTTTAACCGACCGTCAAAACAATTTGCAGACGGAGTTTTCGGAAGCGTTCGAAAAGCAGGTCAACGCAAAGTATATAGAACTTAAAGACGAGCAAGCCGAAAAGCAAAACGAAGTTTTTAAATACAACAACTCGTTAGACGAAAAAGAGCAACGCAGTAAAAACAGCGTTGCGCAAGCTAATGCGACCTTGCAGTTAAAGTATATGGAGATTAGCGCCGAAAACTTTTCTAAAGACCAACTTATAGAAATGGGTTATTATGCCGACGTTATAGACTGCGTGTGCGGTTACTATAACACGTTAGACTCCCTTTCTGCTTGGCGCGGTATTGCAAACAACAGTAAAATAGTAGTGTACCTAGAAGAGTATTATACCGAATTGGTGTATATGTATCAGTCTAGGGCAGGCGTATAAAAGAACGTGGCGGATATGCGAAGCAAACTTCGAAGTCCGCCGTTTTTTTATTTTGCTTTACAAATGTTCGGTATTGTGATAAAATTAAAAAAATCGCAATGGTGAGTTATGAGCAAAAGTGTTAAAATCGGAAATTTGGTTATAGGTGGCGGTGCGCCCGTTACCGTTCAGTCGATGTCCACAAAACGCATATCCGACACTAAAAGCGCCGTAAGACAGGCGTTGTCGTTAGAAAGCGTAGGGTGTGATATTCTGCGTTTTTCGGTAAACGACGAAGCAGATGCAAAAGCATTTAAAACGCTAAAAAAATATGTGGTTATGCCACTTGTGGCAGATATTCATTTCGACTACCGTTTGGCAATCGCTTCTATAAACGGCGGTGCCGACAAAATAAGAATCAACCCCGGCAACATCGGTTCGGAAAGCAACGTTAAAAAGGTTGCGGAAGCGTTGAAGTCTAGTGGTATTCCCGTAAGAGTGGGCGCAAACACGGGCAGTATAGAAAAAGAGTTTCTTGCAAAGTACGGCAAAAACGAAATCTCTTTGGGCGAAAGCGCCTTAAAAAACGTTGCCGTATTAGAAAAACACGGCGTAAACAACATCGTCGTTTCGGTAAAGGCTTCCGACGTGTCGCTTATGATTAAGGCGTACGAGTATATTTCTAAAAGAATAGATTACCCCTTGCATTTGGGCGTTACCGAAGCGGGGACGGAGTACGGCGGAATAATAAAAAATTCAATAGGCATAGGCAGTTTGCTGTTAAACGGTATAGGCGACACCATAAGAGTTTCGTTGTCGTCGGAGCCGGAAGCCGAAGTCAGGGCGGGCAAGTCTATACTTTCGGCTATTAAATTAAGGCAAGATTCGGTAGACATAGTCGCTTGTCCGACTTGCGGTAGGTGTGAGTGGGATTGTATGGCGTTTGCAAAAAAGACCGAAGAGTATTGCAAAGAAATTAAAAAGCCCTTAAAAATAGCCGTTATGGGTTGTGTGGTAAATGGTCCGGGCGAAGCGTCAGACGCGGACATAGGCGTTGCCGGGGCAAAAGACGGGTGCGTTATTTTTTCGGGCGGAAAGGTTTATAAAAAAGTTAAGAGAGAAGATTTAGAAAGGGAATTTTTCGGGGAAATAGACAAATGTATAAAACCGTAGACAGTTCGGAATTTATAGATTTAATTAAAAGCATAAGTCCGACGTTAAAAAACACCAAATTAAAAAGCGTTCGCATAGACAAAACGGCGGGCGAAATTTCGTATGTCTTTATTTGCGACAACACGGTAAGCGACGAACTTAAAGAAGAAATGGTTAAAAAAGCCGAAGTCGTTACTCCGCCGGAATTTAAAAGCGTAAAGGTTTACGTAAACAAAATAGTGTCTAACGCAGAACTCATAAATGCCGAAATATACAAATTCGTTACCGAAAATTATCCGTCTATATCTATATTTTTAAAGCCGACCGACGTGGTTACGGCAGAAGTCGGCGACATCGTAAAGTACGTTATAAAGCTTACGCAAGACGGCGTAGAATACGTTCAGCGCGGTGGAATACTAAAAAAGATAAACGAGCATTTGTCTAAAATGTTTTGTTCGGAATTTGCAGGTTCCACTGCGGTAAAACAAGCCGAAGAAACGTTTAGTCTGCTTTCGGACGAAGTATATATTCAAGAAGTAGAAAAGGTAGAACACAGAACAATTAACGTACAAGATGTAGTCGTAGTAGACGATATATCTATGGGTTCGGTCGCCCTTTATTTAGAAGACGCTACGTCGGGGCAGGTTACCGTTTGCGGAAAGATTACCGACATAAGCGAAAGGGTGGCAAAAAACGGAAAGCCGTTTTTTATTATACATATAGACGATACAACGTCGTCTGTTTCGGGCGTGTACTTTTCTAAAAAGAACACCTTGCAAAGAATACGAGATTTAACCGTCGGCGACGCTATAATTTCGCGCGGAACGGTGGGCGAGTATAACGGTCAAAAAAGGTTTACCTTCGATAAAATCAACAGGTGTACCTTTCCCGAAAACTTCGTAAAAAAAGACAAGTTCAAAAAATCCGCGCCCAAAGAATATAAACTCGTGTTTCCCGAACCTGCAAGCACCGTAAAGGTTAAAAGCGTGTTCGATTCGGAACTTGCTCTTCCGCCCGAACTGACGCAAAAAACGTACGTCGTTTTCGATTTGGAAACTACGGGGCTGGACGTTATGAATAACGGCATAACCGAGATAGGCGCCGTTAAAATAGTAGACGGCAAAATATCCGAGCAGTTTACCACGCTGGTTAAACCCGACTATCCCATTACCGACGAAATAGTAAACATTACGGGCATTACGCCCGATATGGTAAAAGACGCGCCCAAAATATCTTCGGTCATTCCCGACTTTATCAAGTTCACCGACGGGGCGGTTTTAGTGGCGCACAACTCCGACTTCGATATGAAGTTTATCAGGCGCTACGCTTCGGCAGAAGAATTCGATATAAAAAATCAGGTATTAGACAGTTTGGCTTTGGCAAGGAAGTATTTGCCCGAACTTAAAAGACACGATTTGCACACCGTTGCCGACAGGTTCGGAATAGTGTTTCATCATCACAGGGCGCTATCTGACGCATATGCGACGGCAGAAGCGTTTATAGAAATTATGAAAATCAAGGGCGAAGCCGACAATCGTTAGCGGTTAGCCGAATAATTTTTAGTTATTTTTAAATAATAATAAAAAACGTCGGTAAAATACGCAAAAACGCTTGCATTTATTTTTTTAATATGGTAATATTAAGTTACTGAATAGGTTTACTTGACTTATGAGAACGGTTTTCCGTTCTCATAATTTTTTATGGGAGAGCGAAATGAAGGTAAAATCTAACCAAGAACTGCTGGAATTTTTAACGCCGATAGGTCAGTCGGTCGGCGTTAAAGTTTGCGAAGTAGAATTTAAACAGGGCAAAAATCCCGCGCTTACCGTGTACATAGACAAAGACGGCGGTGTCGATTTGGATTTATGCGAAAAATTTCACAGGGCAATTGACCTTCCGCTAGACGAACTAGACCCGACTTACGGCAACCCCTACACGCTAAATGTTACCAGTCTCGGGGCGGACAGACCTTTTAAAACAGACGAAGACTTTAATTCTCATATAGGCGAAAAGGTAGAAGTGTGGCTTAAAAGTTCTATGCAAGGCAAAAAGTTTTACGAAGGCACGCTTATGTCTTATACGGGCGACGCCGTAACATTAAAGGTAAACGAAAAAACCACGTTTACCATTTACCTTAAAAACGTAGTAAAAGTCAACGAGTACATCGAATTTTAATAAAAAAAGAAAAAAGTTAATTTTTTAACAAGGAGATAAAAATGATAAATCAAGATTTCTTTTTGGCACTTGATGATTTGGAAAGGGAAAGGGGCATTTCTAAGGAAGCCTTTATTTCGGCATTAGAAGAAGCGTTGGTAATCGCTTACAAAAAAAGCACCGGAACTTCGGGCAGTGTCGTAATAAAACTTTCTCCCGAAAAAAAGTCTATCAAAATTTACAGCATCAGGTCTGTTGTAGAAGAAGTTGCAGACCCCGAAAAGGAGATAAGCGTAGAAGAAGCGCAACTGATTAAAAAGTCTTATAAAGCGGGCGACGAAGTAAGCGTGGAAATCATTTCCAAAAACTTCGGAAGAATAGCCGCTCAGACCGCAAAACAGGTTTTAACGCAGAAACTTCGCGAGATAGAACGCGAAAACACCGTAAACGAATTCGAAGACAGAGAAGGCGAACTTATGACCTGCACCGTCAGAAGAATAGAAGCCGGCAACGTTTACGTGGAAATCGGCGGAAATCAGATAGAAGGCGTAATTTTACCGCGCGACCAAGTCCCCGGCGAAAAATACGAACTTAATCAAAAACTCAACGTCTACGTCAAAAAGATTAAAAATATCGGCAAAAACACCCAGATTATGGTTTCGCGTACGGCAAACGGTTTGGTTAAACGCTTGTTCGAAAACGAAGTGCCCGAAATCAAGCAGGGCGTGGTTACCGTAAAAAGCATTGCTCGTGAACCCGGTCAAAGAACCAAAATCGCCATTTACAGCGAAGACCCGATGGTTGACGCAGTCGGCGCTTGCGTAGGTAACAAAGGCGCAAGGGTAAACTCTATCGTAGAACAGTTGGGCGGTGAAAAGATAGATATTATTTTATGGAGCGAAAATCCGCTGGAATATATTTCTAAGGCATTGTCGCCTGCAAGAGTCGTTAAGGTTATTCAGACGGGTGAACAGAGCGCTATGGCAATAGTTCCCGACGATAAGTTGTCGCTTGCAATCGGCAGAAGCGGTCAAAACGCAAGGCTAGCCGTTCGTCTTACCGGTTGGAAAATAGACGTAAAAAGCGAAAGCGTCGCAATGAACGAACTCGGCGCAGAACTCGGTGTAGACCAATCGGCAGAAGAAACGGAGACCGTAGAATAAAATATGGAAAAGAAAGTTCCGATGCGCACGTGTATTGCGTGCAGAACGGTAAAGCCCAAAAAAGAACTTATAAGGGTAGTTAAATTCGGCGACGAAATTTCGCTAGACAGAACGGGCAAGAAAAACGGGCGCGGTGCGTATATATGCGACAACCCCGACTGCGTGCAAAAACTTAAAAAACAAAAGTTGTTAAACAAGGTTTTTTCTTGCGCGGTAGAAGAAAGCGTATACGATAAAATTACGGAGGAGTTCTTTGGAAAACAAGAGTAGGGCAGAAACGTTTATCGGTTTTGCCGTAAAAACGGGCAGATGCAGAATAGGGCTTAACGCGGTAGAAACGTTAAAGCGTGCCGAAGTGGTAATAGTATGCAAAACGACGGCGGAAAATTCTAAGGCAAAAGCAAAAAAACTTGCCGAAAAGTTTAGTTGTCCGTTTTTGGTTACGGTAAACAAGACCTTAGAAGAAATGGTTCATAAAGAAAATGCCAAGGTAATGGCGATATACGATAAAAAACTTACCAAAGCGTTGCTTGGTAGTTTAGAACAAGAATTTATTGCGGAAGGTTTGGAGAAATAAAAATGGCAGAAAAAAAAGAAATGCACATAGAAAACATTAAGTCGGTAAACGAATTGATAAACAACCGTAAACTAGAAGAATTAAGCGCTTCGTTTTCCGATTTAGAAAAAAAGGTGAAAGCCCTTAAAGTGTCTTTCGAAGAAAAACTTACTCGACTTAATCAAAAGGAGAATTCGGCAGAACCCGAAACGGTAGCAGAACCCGAACAGCCGAAAGAACA
>CAYYYD010000006.1:5400-14826 GCA_964475885.1 uncultured Christensenella sp. | reverse complement strand
GAAAAACCCAAAGAACGTACCGAAAGACCTTCGCGTCCGCAAAACAACCAAGGTAACGCTCAAAGAAACGGCAAGCCCGACTTTAACAAGGGCGGGTTTAAAAAACCGCAGGCTACCTATGTCGCTCCGGAAATTATTCCTGCCGGCGACAAGAGAAGCCAAAGCAAGAAAAAAGGCGGAAACGAAAAGCAGTACGAAGATAAGCACTCGGTAAACAAACGTTCGCTTATTAAAAATATGGTGTCTATCGACGACTTCGACGAAAACAAGACGGGTTACAGAAAGTTTCGTCCGGTAAAAAAATCCAAAGAAAAAGAAGTTACCGCAATCAAAATAGAAAAGGCAATAATCACCACCGAAACCATACCGCTAAAAGTTTTAAGCGAAAAAATAGGTATTACGGCGGCGGAGATTACCAAAAGGCTGTTTAAAGAAGGTATAATGAAAACCATAAACGACTCTATCGATTTCGATACAGCCGCGTTTATAGCCGACGACATAGGTGTAGAACTAGAACTTAAACTAGACAAAACCGCCGAAGACGTGTTGTCCGAAGGTTTCGAAGAAGGCGCAGACGAAAAAGAAAACCTTATTACCCGTCCGCCCGTCGTTACAGTAATGGGGCACGTCGACCACGGTAAAACTTCTTTACTAGACAAAATAAGAAAGGCAAACGTTACCGCCGGCGAAGCGGGCGGTATTACCCAGCATATCGGCGCATATCAGGTAACCTTAAACGGAAACACCATTACCTTTTTAGATACGCCAGGTCACGCCGCATTTACCGCAATGCGCGCCCGCGGTGCCGAAGCCACGGATATTGCCGTTTTGGTCGTCGCCGCAGACGACGGTATTATGCCACAGACGGTAGAAGCCATTAACCACGCCAAGGCGGCAAACGTTCCGATAATCGTTGCCATAAACAAAATAGATAAACCCGAAGCCAACATAGAAAGGGTTAAAACTCAACTTGCAGACAACGGTCTTTTACCCGAAGAATGGGGCGGAGACGCAATATTGTGTCCCGTTTCGGCAAAGACGGGCGAAGGTATAGAAGACCTTTTATCCAGCATAAACTTGGTTGCCGAAATAAAAGAGTTAAAAGCCAACCCCAAAAGAATGGCAAAGGGCGTCGTTATAGAAGCAAAACTCGACCAAAGCAAAGGGCCTATCGCAACGGTTTTGGTTCAGAACGGTACTTTAAAAGTTTCCGACAGCGTAATAACGGGTCTTGTTACGGGTAAAATAAGGGCTATGGTAGACGATAAAGGCAGGCGTGTAACAAGCGCGGGTCCGTCTATGCCGGTATCTATTATGGGTTTAGACGAAGTTCCAAACGCAGGCGATATTCTGTATGCCGTAGAACAAGAAAAACTTATTAAGTCGGTTATAGAAGAAAGAAAGAACAAAGAAAGAGAAAATATGATTAAGTCGGCAGGCAAGGTTACGTTAGACGACGTGTTTAACAAGATTGCCGAAGGCGAAATAAAAGGTCTTAACATGATTGTCAAAGCCGACGTTCAGGGTTCGGTAGAAGCGGTTAAGCAGTCGATGGAAAAACTTTCTAACGAGCAGGTAAGGGTAAACGTTATCCACGCGGCCGCAGGCGCTATTAAAGAATCGGATATTATGCTTGCCGAATCTTCTAACGCAATTATCATAGGCTTTAACGTTCGCCCCGACTCTAACGCAAAACAGATTGCCGAAAGAAGCGGTGTAGACATTAAGTTGTACAGGGTAATTTACGAAGCGATAGAAGACGTAGAAAAAGCGTTAAAGGGTATGCTTGCGCCCAAGTTTACCGAAGTATATCTGGGTAAAGCCGAAGTCAGAGAAGTGTTTAAAATTTCCGGCGTAGGTCAGGTTGCAGGTTGCTACGTAACCGAAGGTAAAATCGCACGAAGCGGAAAACTCAGAATTTACCGCGACGACGTAATGATTTGCGAAGGTAACGTTAATCAGTTAAAACGTTTCAAAGACGACGTAAAAGAAGTCGCGCAGAGTTACGAATGCGGTATTTCTATCGAGAAATTCAACGACATTAAGGTCGGCGACTTTATAGAATGTTATCAGGTAGAAGAGAATAAAGACTAATATGAATCAAAGCGTATCCAGAACCGAAAGGCTTAACGCCGAATTTCAAAAAGAAATTTACGACGTTATTAAAAGAAAACTTAAAAATCCGTTTATAACCGAAATGTTTTCTATAACCAAGGTAGACGTAAGCAAAGACTTAAAGCACGCCAAAGCGTTTATAAGCGTGTATTCTACCAACGAAGAAAAAAAACAAACGACTTATAACGCAATAGTAGACGACGCAAAAAAAATCAGATACGAACTCGCTAAGAGTATGCGTTTAAGAACCGTTCCGGAAATTTCGTTTTTACTAGACGAAACGATGGCTTACGGCGATAAAATGGATAAGCTGTTTTTAAAGATTAACGAAGGTAACGATGATTAGTTTAAAAGAATTTGCCCAAAAACTTTTCAAAGAAAAAAGCGTCGCGTTGTTTATGCACGTTCACCCGGACGGCGATACAATAGGCTCTACGCTGTGCTTAGCGTTGGCGTTAGAAAGCGCAGGTGTAAAAACGCAGGTTTTTTGTTACGATAAAATCCCTGCCAAATTCGACTTTTTGCCGTCTACAAAAGGGGTAAAAGACGTTTTTTCGGGCGAATACTCGGCAATGCTTTCGGTAGACTGCGCAGACGTTTCCAGACTGGGCGGTTTTTCCGAAGTGTTTCAGGCGCATAAAAATACGTATAATTTCGACCATCACATTTCAAACGGCTTTTACGCAAACACCAATTATGCGTTCGATATTTCAAGCAACTGCGAAAACGTTTTTAACCTGCTTAACGTCGCAGGCATAACCGTAACGTCGGATATGGCAGAACTGTTGCTTACGGGCGTTGTTACCGATACGGGCAATTTTTCGCATAACAATGTAACCGAAAAAACTTTTGAAACGGCAGGCAAACTTTTGTCTTACGGCGCAAACGTAAACCGCATAGTGTACCGCACGTTTAAAGCCCAAACGAAAGCAAGGGCTAAACTTCACGGTTTGGTTATGTCTAAAATCAGGTATTTTTTAGACGACAGGTTTGCCGTCGCAACCGTTTTTTTAAGCGACTTGCAGTCTACGGGCGCTACCAAAGACGAAACGGAAGGGTTTATAGATTTCGTTATGGGTATTAACTCGGTAGAAGTAGGCGCTTGTATTATGGAAATAGGCAAAGACAAATTCAAAATAAGTTTCCGTTCTAAAAGCGCAGATGTAAACGCCGTGGCAGGAACGTTCGGCGGTGGCGGACACGTGCTTGCAAGCGGTTGCCAAATCAATTCGGAATACGAAGACGTAGTAGACAAAATCGTTTTTGCGGTAAGCAAATATTTACAGGACTAAACCGTTAGATGAAAGGATTTATAAATTTATTAAAACCGGAAGGAATGAGTTCCGCTTACGCCGTAGGCGCGGTAAAGCACAAATTTAAAGTTCCTTGCGGACATATGGGGACGCTGGACCCTATGGCGTCGGGCGTGTTGCCCGTAGGTATAGGAAAGACTTCCAGACTGTTCCCTTTTCTTTTAGACAAGGGTAAAACGTATAGGGCAATAATCAAATTCGGGCTTACCACCGACACGCTAGACACCACGGGTAAAACCTTGCAGACGGTATCGGTAATCCCCGAACTCGACGAAGTTAAAAACGCAGTCAAAAATTTTATAGGCGAAATCGACCAGATTCCGCCGAATTATTCTGCAAAATGCGTAAACGGTAAACGCGGATACCAACTTTCTAGAAAGGGCGTAGAGTTCGAACTTCCGCCCAAAAAAGTGCACGTTTATCGCATAGAAGTTTTAGAACGGGTTTCGTCGGACGAATATAAACTAGAAATAGAATGCGGTGGCGGAACATACATAAGGTCGCTTTGCAGAGATATAGGAGCAACTTGTAACACACTTGCCGTTATGAGCGGACTGGTGCGTACCGCATCGGGAAAGTTTACCATAGAAAACGCCGTTTCGGTAGAAGAGTTTAAAAACAGCGATAATCCGGAAAAGTATATTATTCCTTCCGATTACGCCGTAGATTTTTCTAAACTGGTGTTAAGTAAAGAACGCGCGCAAAAAATATTAGACGGCGTGTTCGAAAATTACGGTTACGCCGACGGCGTGTACCGTGTGTATAATCAAGACGATTTTTGGGGAATAGGTCAGGTAAAAGACGGGGTGCTTAAAATTACGTCGTATGTCAGATAATAAAAAAACCGTAATTGCGCTGGGGTATTTCGACAGCGTTCATATAGGACACAGAAAGGTCATTTCGGAAGCGGTTTCGCTTGCCGAAAGTTTAGGCGCGCAAACGGTTGTTTTTACCTTTTCGGGCAACTTAAAGTCGGTTACCGAAAACAAAAACAGCACCGTCGTTTACGGCGACGAAGAACGGCAACAAATTTACAGTCGTTTAGGCATAACGCATACAAAGTTCGCACCGCTTACCGCAGAGTTTTTGTCTAAAACGAAAAACGAATTTTTAGAATATTTAGACACGGAATACGATGTCCTTGCGTACGTTTGCGGGGAAGATTACAGGTTCGGCAAATCGCGTTCGGGCGACGCGGAGTACCTTTGCGAATTTGCAAAACAAAGGGGCAGAACTGTTAAGGTAGTAAAAACCGTATGTGTAGAAGGGGAAAAGGTTTCTACATCTAAAATAAAAACGCTTTTAAGTAGCGGAGAAATTAAAAAAGCAAATCTGTTGTTGGGCGAACCGTATTCGCTTATGGGTACGGTTGTAAAAGACAGGGGCGTGGGCAGGTCGTTGGGGTTTCCGACAGCCAACCTTGTTTTATCTGACGACAGGTGTAAATTAGGTCAGGGCGTGTATTATGGCAAAACACAGTTCGACGGCAAAAGTTTTTTGTCGGTTATAAACTACGGGGCAAGACCGACCTTTTCGTTAGGTCAAACTCTGTGCGAATCGCACCTAATAGGTTTTGACGGCGACCTGTACGGAAAAACGGTTAAGGTCGTGTTCGACGGGTATTTAAGGGATATAAAAAAATTTCAAAACAAAACCGATTTAATAGACCAAATCGAAAACGACGTTAAGGAAGTAAAAGATGCAACAAAAAATTAAATTCGGGCCGAGCGGAAATTCGGTTGCGTTTACAAATTCGGGAATGTCGGGAACGGAAAATTCCGCGCTGTGGGTTAAGAATATGGGGCTTGACTGCTTTGAATATTCGTTCGGGCGCGGTGTTAATATGAGCGACGAAAAAGCCATTTCTATTGGCAACGCATTTAAAAACGCAGGCGTGGAAATAAGCGTTCACGCACCGTATTATGTAAACTTTGCCAACCCCGACGAAGAAAACGCCGTTAAGTCGTACAACTATGTTATTCAGTCGGCTAAAAAGGTAAAACTTATGGGTGGCAAACGCGTCGTGTTTCATTCGGCAAGTCAGGGTAAAGCAGAAAGAGAACAAGCCGTTTCGCTTACCGAAAAGCGTTTGCACGTTTTATGCGATATTATTTATAAAGAAAGCCTTGACGATTTATTTTTCTGTCCCGAAACTATGGGGAAATTAGGGCAAATAGGTACGGTAGAAGAAATCGTGCGGTTTTGTAAAATAGACAAGGTGTTTGTTCCTGCAATAGACTTCGGGCACGTAAACGCACGCGAAAACGGTTCGCTTAAAACCGAGCAAGACTACCTAAATATTTTGTCGTATATGACAGATAATTTAGGGTACGAAAAAGCGTCTGTATTCCATTCGCACTTTTCTAAAATAGAATATTCGAAAAAAGGCGAAGTACGGCACCTTACTTTTGCCGATACCGTTTACGGGCCGGAGTTTTATCCGCTTGCGCTTGTCTTAAAAAAACTAAAACTTTACCCGTATATCGTCAGCGAGTCGGCGGGAACTCAGGACGTAGACGCATTGGAAATGAAAAGAATTTACAATTCTATTCGGTAACGCTTATATAAATACGGCCAAAAGTTTATAAGCGCCCAATACTATTAAAATCAACGGCGACAAGAAACCTAGTCTTGTTGCCTTTTTTATTGCTTTTACGTCGGCAAGGTATACGCCCAAGGCAATGGTTATTCCGTGCATAACGGCAATAATTACGGGCACGTAAAAAGCGTTTATTCCCATAAGCGATAACGAAAGGTTGGCAAGCGCACCGTCAAGTCCTACCGCAAACCCCGACACCAGCGACTGTTTTATTATTCCGCCGGTAGACGGACTTTTTTCGCTGTCGTTAAAAAGGTTAAACAACCCTAAACCTATAAGAATAATACCGCCGACGGCGGTTGCGTTTTCGGTTACAACGCCCGATAGCAGACTTGCGCCGTAGTTGGTTATAAGACACATTATAAATACCGTGCCGACTATACCCGTTATTACGGGAAGTTTTTTTCCGCCCGATAAAGATAACGAAAATCCGCAAAAAAAAGAATCTATACTTACCGTCAATGCCGTTATAATTAAAAAAATCATCATAAGTAAAACCCGAAAGCGTTTACTTTATTGTATGAACCGCGGTATTTTTTTGTTCTGCAAAAGTCAATTCGCCGTGTCGAAAAACGGTTTTTGGGGCATTTTACGGGCGTGCTACGACAATACGTAGAAATATTTTGGTTTTTTGATTGTAATATTTTAAAAATAATAGCAAAACTGTATTGACAAAAGGCGGTTTTTCGTGTAAAATATGAAAGTATTATTGTGAAGTTTAAGGAGCAACTTGTAAATATGAAACAGGTAAAAGTATACAAAATAGTTTTATCTTTGGCTACGGTGCTTTTGTTTGCGCTTTCTTGCCTTACGCTATTATCGTTTAAAACGGTAAACGCCGTAGATATAGAGTATTTTACCGGAACGTATACCGACGCGGTTTTAGAAAATAATTCGGCTGTTTTTAATGTAGGTAACAAAAAGACCGTAGAACTTTCTAACTCTCTGGTCGCAAACGATTTGTCTTTCGGGCTTAAAGTCGGCGACGATATAGACAGTTTTACCCTTACGTTCGAAACGGAACCTAACGACGTAAACGGTAACGTAGACTCGCAAGACACGTTGTTCGATACGGTTAAACATACGCTGACCGTTAAATTCGACGGTTCGGAAATCGTGTTTGACGAACAGTCTAACAGCACTACGTTGGGTTCGCTCGACAAGGCTAACCTTAGTATATATTTCAAGGTCGTAGGCAATCAAATAAAAGTTGCCGTCAACTCTACCGAAGAAGACAAGTTTTTCGGAAGTTCTAACAATAAATATCTTGTAAAAAACATAGGTAACTGTATTGCTAAAAGCATAACGTTTACCGCTACCGTTAAAGAAGGCGCTACGGCTTCGACGTTGTCGTTCGTTTCTATAAACCAAAACTACAACCAAGAAGGGTATAACCAGACTTTCGAACTAGAAGACGGCAAAATTAAAACTTACGCTAAGGCCAGAATAGTAGTGGGCGAATCGGCTTACGTTTCTACCCAAGACTCCGGATACAAACTTAAAGCGTATAAGGGGACCGTTTACACCTACGACTTTACCGCTTATTCGGTTTTAGAAAAAGTTTCTTCCGGCGATTTATTTATTAAAGAAGACGACAGCAAGTTGTGGCTTTCTAACGAAGACAAGCCCAAAAAGGTATTGTTTAAAGAAGCAGGCGTTCAGACCTTTACCGTTAAAGACGCCGATACCGAATATCAGACGATAGAAGTAGAAGTGCTAGACAAAAAGGTTACCGAAAGCAGTAATACCGCACCCGTTTACAAAACTTCGGGCGTAGAAGACATATTAAAAAGTTATAACAAGGCTTTGCAAGAAGCAACATTAAAAGAATATAACGGTACCAAATATTGTATCCGTTTGGGCGAAAGCATTAAGTTGCCGTCTTTACAGAGTTTGGTGTTCGACGATTATACCGCGTTTAACGACTTAAAGTATACCGTTTATTACAGAACTCCCGAAACGACGGGTACCGCAACCAAAATGGAAATTACGACCGATAAGGCAGGTGTGTACGAGTTTTACGTAGCGTTCGAAGACGCCGAAGGTCAAAAAATGCAAACCGAAGATTTTTACACTCTTGACGAAAACGACAGCAACATTAAAGTCGACGGAAAGTATAAAGACTATGTTTTCACTTTCGAAATCATAGACAACGCCCCCATTAACGTAACGGCGGTAAATCAAAGCAAAGGCTATATAGGAACGACCTATTCGGTATCTAAGTTCAATATCTCGGCGTCGGGTTATACGCCCACTTACGAGTTGTATTATAACAGCGACGTATCGGCAATGCCCGTAGGCGATTGGGAAAGCACTTGGACGCTTATTCCCGTTGCTTCTAAGGTATCCGAAAACGATACGCTTCCCGATGGTTTCGATTACGAAGATATTCAAAATATCGGGTACGACGGTCAGTTTACCTTTACTCCCGACAGAGTGGGCAAGTACGTCGTTAAATGTACGGTATCTTCCACTTCGTCGGTAAGAAGCGCGTCTGCAGTGGCTTCGGTAGAAGTTCAGGAAAAGCCTAATGTGGTTACGCCTGTAAATCCGTGGTTCAAAGAAAACGCTTGGTCGCTGGTATTCTTATCTGCCGGTACGGTATGTTTGATATTGGTTATTATTCTTCTGTTTATCAAACCCAAAGATAAAATCGAAGAAGAAGATTAAAACTCATACAGGGCTTCGGGTTTCCGAAGTCCTGTTTCGTTAAAGGTAGCATATGCTTAATTTCGTTGCCGACAAAGACGGTAAACTTTCTAAAACGGCTCTTGCCGAATTCGACTGTCTGTCATATTCCGTTTTGCAAAAACTTTTACGCAATAAAGACGTAAAGGTAAACGGTGTGCGCGTAAAAACCGACCTAACGCTTAAAAAAGGCGACAGCGTAGATATATATTATTCTCCGCAACCGACAGTGTGTTTTAAAAAAATTTATTCCGATAAAAACGTTCTTGTAGTTTACAAGTTTAGCGGTTACACGTCGGAAGAAGTTTTTTCGGCTGTAAAAAAAGAATACTCGGGCGTAGGGTTTATTCATAGACTAGACAGAAACACAGACGGGGTAATGGTGTTTTCGCTTTCCATCGTGGCAGAAACCGAACTGCTTTTCGGGTTTAAAAACAGAACGTTTACCAAAATGTATCAAGCCGAAGTCGTCGGTTTTATGCCAAAGCCTTACGACGTTTTAGAAGGCTACCTTATAAAAGACGCAAAAGAAAAACACGTTCGCGTGTACGACCGCAAAACGCAAGGAGCGGTATATATAAAAACGGCGTATAAGGTGCTAAAAAAATACACCGACAGTTCTCTTTTGCAGGTAGAAATATTTACCGGCAAAACTCATCAGATAAGGGCGCATTTAGCCCATATCGGACACCCCGTAGTCGGGGACGGTAA
>CAYYYD010000006.1:0-5300 GCA_964475885.1 uncultured Christensenella sp. | reverse complement strand
AATTTCTGTATGCTTTTGCGTAAACACTTATTGTCGTCTAAAATAACCGAAATATCCGTCGTCGGCTACGACAGAATAGTAAAAATTGATTTTCAAAGCGCTTCGGAATTTTCCGACGAAAAAATTTACACCCTTTACGTCGAACTTATGGGTAGATACAGCAATGTTATTTTAACCGAAAACGGCAAAGTTTTGGGTGGTAACCGCGGAATAAATATGTTCGACGACGGCGTTCGTCCGCTTATCGTTGGCAAGCCCTACGTCTATCCGCCCGACAACGGTAAAGTTTTACCCGACGACGCAACTTTGCCTAAAATACTAAAAGAGTATAACGGCGAAGACTACGCAAAGTTTATTTCTTCGACCGTTCAGGGTATAGCCCTTTCCACCGCAAAAGAAATAGTGTACACGTACGTTACCGAGTACGGTGAAATAGGTAACGAATACGAGCGTTTGGGTATGTATATAAAAGAGTTTTGCTATTCCGACAAAAAACAGCCGTGCGTGGTACGGTTGCCCGACGGAACGACAGACGTTTTCGTGTACCCTTACTTAACGGTTAAAGGCGAAATTATTAAATTCGATAATTTATATTCTGCCGAAGAATATTATTACCGAATCAAAAACAAAGCCAAAGCGTTTAAGTCGCAGGTAGACCGCGCAAACAACGTGCTTTCGGCTTGCTTAAAAAAAGTTAAAAAGAAAGTTTCGTATATAAAGGCTAAACTAAGCGATACCGAAAGCGCGCAACTAAACAAAATAAAAGGCGAACTTATAATCGCCAATCTGTATAAAATCAAAAAAGGCGATAAGCAGGCTATACTCGATAATTATTACGACGGAACGAAAACGGTAATTTCGCTAGACGAAAACCTTTCTCCTTCGCAAAACGCCGAAAGTTATTTTAAAAAATACAACAAACAAAAACGCACGGTTACGGCGTTGACTCCGCAACTGGAAAAGGTCGTTATGCAAGCCGAATATTTTCAGGGGCTTATAGATACGGTTGCGGTGGCGCAGTCGGTAGACGAACTGAAATTCATAAACGAAGAACTAGAAAAACAGGGGCTTATAAAACCCAACGTAAAAACGGCTAAAAAACATTCGTCCGAACGTTTCCGTAATTATTCCGTATTCGGTTTTAGCGTTAAGGTGGGCAGAAACAACATAGAAAACGACGCGCTAGTAAAAGAAGCGCACCCGTCCGACATGTGGTTCCACGTAAAATACGGCACGTCTTCTCATGTGGTTGTGCGTACGGAAGGTAAAAGTTTACCCGAAAAAGTAATTAAAACCTGCGCCGAAATATGCGCTTATTATTCGGGGTACAGGCAGACGAATAAAACAGAAATAGTGTATACCGAAAAGCGTTACGTAAAAAAACCCGGTCAAAGCGCGCCCGGTTTCGTAACCTATACCGACTACAAGTCGGTAACCGTAACCCCCGATATTCACGAAGATAAGATAAAAACCTAAATAACCGCTTAAATAACTTGCGTTTTATCGTTTGTTATGTTAAAATATCTAAGAATTTTGAAAGTCAGGAGAATATTATGAAGTATACTTTTGAAAAAGCAGAAAAAAGTACTGTAAAAATCACTATCGAGCTTAACGAAACCGAATGGAACGAAGCGCTTACTTTGGCCTACAACAAGACCAAAGGTAAGTATTCTCTTCCCGGGTTTAGAAAGGGTAAGGTTCCTAAGCACCTTATAGAAAGCACTTACGGAAAGGGCGTTTTTTACGAAGACGCAATAAACGAAGCGTTCCCCAAATATTACGGCGAAGTTTTAGATAAAGAGCCGTCTATTTTCGCAGTCGCTTCGCCCGACCTAGACATTAAAGACATCAGCGACAAGGGTATAACAATGCTTGCAGTCGTTCCCGTAAAACCCGAAGTTACTTTGGGCGACTACAAGGGTATAAAATTCGAAAAGAAAGAATATAAAGTAAAGAAAGCCGACGTAGACGCCGATGTTAAACGTTTGCAAGAAAGAAATTCCCGTTTGGTAGAAGTTACCGACAGAGAAGCACAAGACGGCGACACCGTAGTCATCGACTTTTCGGGCTCGGTAGACGGCGTTAAATTCGAAGGCGGTACAGCCGAAAAACAAACTCTCGAAATCGGCGCAAAAAATTATATTCCCGGTTTCGAAGAACAGATTATCGGTATGAAAATAGGCGAAGACAGGGACATTAATGTTAAGTTCCCCAAAGACTACGGCGCAATCGAATTACAAGATAAAGACGCTGTTTTCGCTATTAAACTTCACGAAATAAAAAAGAAAGAACTTCCCGAACTTACCGACGATTTCATTAAAGAAGCGACGGGCGTGGCAACGTTAGAAGAGTACAAAAAAGAAACCAAGGCTCGTTTGCAAAAACAGAACGACGAACGTGCCGACCGTGAAATAGAAGACGAAATAATAAACAAGGTTACAGAAAACGCTTCTATGGAAATTCCCGACGCTTTAATAGAAAGTCAAATAGACCGTATGGTTCAGGAAATGAGTTACCGTATGTCTTATCAGGGCTTAAAGTTAGAAGACTACTTAAAGTATCTTAACAAGTCTATGGAAGAATACAGGGGCGAATTTAAAGAACAGGCAGAAAAGTCGGTAAGGTCGCAACTTGTAATAGATAAGATTTTAGAAGTAGAAAACATTCAGGCTACCGAAGAAGAAATCGAAGAAAAGGTTAAGGCTATGGCAGAAGCGCAGGGTAAAAAAGTTCCCGACGTTAAAAAGAATATGGGCGCTCGTCAGTTAGATTATATTAAATCGGATATAGTTATTAAAAAGTTGTTCGATTTCTTAAAATCGGCAAACACCATAGAAAAAGCCGGTAAAAGCGAATAAAAAAATCAAATTAAGTAATAATTCTTTAAGGGGAAATATATGGATATAAAAAATACCGTCGTACCTTACGTGGTCGAACAAACTAATAAAGGCGAAAGAAGTTACGATATTTATTCTAGACTGTTAGAAGACAGAATAATTTTTTTAACGGGCGAAATCAACGACGCCGTTGCAGACACCGTGGTTGCGCAGTTGATATATCTGGAAGGCAAAGACCCCGACAAAGACATTTGTCTTTATATCAACAGTCCGGGCGGAAGCGTTTCCGCAGGGCTTGCGATATACGACACGATGAATTATATTAAGTGCGACGTAAGTACCATTTGCATAGGTCTTGCCGCAAGTATGGGCGCCTTCTTATTGTCTAGCGGAACAAAGGGTAAACGCTATGCGCTTCCCAACAGTGAAATAATGATTCACCAGCCTTTGGGCGGGGCGCAAGGTCAGGCAAGCGACATAAAAATAATGGCGGACCACATTCTAAAAACCAAGCATCGTTTAAACTCGATACTTGCAACCAATTCCGGAAAGCCTTACGAAGTAGTAGAAAAAGATACCGACAGAGATAATTATCTGTCGGCGGAAGAAGCAAAAGAATACGGACTTATCGACGAAATTTTCGTTAAGCGTCCGTAAATTACGGAGAATAGATGAAAAGCGATTCAAACAACCATTTGTTTTGTTCTTTCTGCGGTAAACCGAAAGAAGCCGTAAAACGTCTTGTTGCAGGCCCCAACGGTGTATATATCTGCGACGAATGTATAGAAATATGCCGTGAAGTAATGCTTGAAGATGATAAGAAAGACAATGTTAAACCCGTTCAAAATCTTTTAAAACCCGAAGAAATCAAGGCTCGTTTAGACCAATACATCATCGGTCAAGACCAAGCGAAAAAGGTTCTTTCGGTTGCCGTTTACAATCATTATAAAAGAATAAACTCTACGGGCGTAAAAGACGACGATATAGAAATAGACAAAAGCAACATTCTTCTTCTCGGACCTACCGGTTCGGGAAAGACTTTGCTTGCCAAAACGCTCGCCAAAATTTTAGACGTTCCGTTTGCGGTGGCAGACGCAACCACGCTTACCGAAGCAGGGTATGTTGGCGAAGACGTAGAAAACATTTTGCTTAAACTTATTCAAAACGCCGACTTCGATATAGAACGCGCGCAAAAGGGTATTATTTATATAGACGAAATAGACAAAATCGCCAGAAAAAGCGAAAATGTTTCTATCACTCGCGACGTTTCGGGCGAAGGCGTTCAGCAAGCGCTTTTAAAAATCATAGAAAGCACGGTTGCCAGCGTTCCCCCGCAGGGCGGTAGAAAGTATCCTACGCAAGAATGTATTAGACTAGACACTACTAATATATTGTTTATATGTGGCGGTGCTTTTGTCGGGCTTGACCAGATTGTGGCAAAAAGAAAGCAAAGCGCTTCTTTGGGCTTTGGCGGTAACGTAGAAAAAGATAACGAAAGCAAAATAGATTTAATAAGGGAAGTTACTCCGCAAGACCTAATTAAGTACGGTTTGATACCCGAGTTTATCGGAAGGGTTCCCATTACCGTCGGACTTAACGCACTAGACGAAAAAGCGCTTGTAAGTATTTTAACCGAACCTAAAAACGCTTTGGTTAAACAGTACAAGCAACTAATCGGTTTAGACAATGTAGAACTCGAAATTACCGACGACGGGGTTTTGGCTGTTGCTAAAAAGGCGATAGAATTAAAAACGGGCGCAAGGGGGCTTCGCACCATTTTAGAAAATCTTATGATAGACACTATGTACGAAATACCTTCGCACCCCGATATAGAAAAGGTAATAGTCGACGAAACGGTGGTAAATAACGGGCAAAAACCTATTATCGTCAAAAAACGTACGGCATAGAAAAATATTTAAAAAAATTAAAAAAACACTTGAATTTTGTTTGACAACCTTAAAAGTTTAGTCTATAATAATTAGGCTGTGTAATCTGGGTTGATACGGGAAGTTACTGAAAACCGCTCGAAACGGCAGATAATTCTCGTTGACAAGTGTGGGGGCTTAGACCCCTGCGACTAACTTCAAATAAGATTAGTAAAGTCATTCGCAGCGACTTAAAAAAAGTTAAGTATCGGCGAATGATTTTTTTATTGATTAAAAATGACACACACGGCAGAGTTTACCACAGCAAGTCAAAGTTAGGAAAAAAGGAGAAGAAAAAATGGCAAGTCAAAAAATCAGAATCAAACTTATGTCTTACGACAGCGAAATGTTAGATACTGCAACTACGAGAATCGTCGAAACGATGAAGAAGTCGGGCGCAAAAATCAGCGGTCCCATTCCGCTTCCGACCGAAAGGGAAATAGTTACTATTCTTCGTTCGCCCCATAAGTACAAAGATAGCAGAGAACAGTTCGAAATCAGAACGCACAAAAGACTTATCGACATCTATTCGCCCAAC
>CAYYYD010000005.1:15243-43241 GCA_964475885.1 uncultured Christensenella sp. | reverse complement strand
CATTCAAATCGTTCAACTTTGGTTGGGCGATTTTGTTTTATACCACGCAACCTTTCTCCGGTTGCTGACTGCTACATTTCATTACGCAGGGCCTTCGCCCGAGTCGCGTCTCCCCTGCCAACATTCAAATCGTTCAACTTTGGTTGGGCGATTTTGTTTTATACCACGCAACCTTTCTCCGGTTGCTGACTGCTACATTTCATTACGCAGGGCCTTCGCCCGAGTCGCGTCTCCCCTGCCAACATTCAAATCGTTCAACTTTGGTTGGGCGATTTTGTTTTATACCACGCAACCTTTCTCCGGTTGCTGACTGCTACATTTCATTACGCAGGGCCTTCGCCCGAGTCGCGTCTCCCCTGCCAACATTTAAATCGTTCAACTTTGGTTGGACGATTTTGTTTTATACCACGCAACCTTTCTCCGATTGCTGACTGGTTTACCTGTAGTTTTTTATTGTTTTAACAAATTCATACGGAACTTGTAAATTACCCGTTCCTACTCCTATTTTGATATCCGGTTTATTATCCCCGTGAAAGTCGCTACCGCCACTCTCTAAAAGCCTAAATTCTTTTGCAAGCATTGTAGATAATTCTTGGTCTTCTTTGCTATATTTTGAATATCTTGTTTCCATCGCCGTTAAACCGTACTCTTTAGCCTTAGGCAAAAATTCTACGAGTTCTTTTTTTGTTAGATTTAATAGCGGATGTGCCAACACCGACACCGCATTGACCAAACCGATAAACTCGATTACTTCTTTTGCGGTATATCTTTTAGGCTGTTTATAAAAGCCGTTCTTCTCAGATAAAAGAGTGTTAAACGCTTCGTTTATAGACTTAACATAACCGCTCTTAACCAATTCTAGAGCAAAGTGCACCCTGTTTAACGAGCCGTGATTTTCGAATTTCAGTTTATTATAATCAACGAAATAACCGTTCTTTACCAAACTTTCTGCAAGTAATTTATTACTTTCTTCTTTCCTTTTTACAGGAATCGCAAGAAAATCGTTCATTGCGTTAAAGTATCTTTTATCGATACATAAAGCAAGAATATGTAATTCCGTTCCGTTATAGTCAGAAGAAATTTCAACCCCGGATATTGCTTCTATATCGACCTTTTTACTTTCTTCTAAAAAAGATTCGATGCCGGCAATAGTATTATGGTCGGTTAATGCCACGGCAGATAATCCGACCTTTTTTGCGAGAAGTAACAATTCTTTCGGCGAACAAGTTCCGTCTGAAAAAACCGAATGAGTATGTAAATCGCATAGTTCCATAATTTATTTCCTTTACGCTCTTGCCTTTATAAAGCGCAATCTTAAAATCAATCGTCTAAAACAACCACGTTTACTTTTTTTGAAATAACTGTACAAGTATCTAACGCAATTATCTCTTTTGTGATAAACGGTTTATAACAAGCCTTATTACCGAATTCAACGTACTTTTTAGGGTTTTTACTAGCCCAAAAAGTCGAACAATGCCAGTGCCCGAAAACCAAAGTTTTGTTTTTTAAAAACAATCTCGTTTGATAGGCTTGTACAGGGTTAAGCCATCGCGCCTTTTTCCATAAATTAGAACCTGCGTTTCTCCAATTATAATTAAACTCATAACCGTTAGGTTTTAGCGGTATCCACGAATGGACAAAAACGTAATGCTCTGTTTCGTAAAAGTTTTTCGTTTTAGGAATAATTTTCTTTACATAATCCGTTTCCTTTGCGCGTCTTATAAATTCCAACGAAAAAGTTATTGCATCGTTATAATTCATATCCGTTAAATCGAGAAACGTTTGAAAAGTTCCGTTATACCAGTGATAAGAATTTTTAATATCAAACATATAGTTTGCATAGTTGTCTAACATTTCTAACGCAAGGTCTTCGTGATTACCGCGAATCAAAATAATCTTGTGTTTTTTTAGTAACTGCATAATAAAAGTCTGCAATTTTTTAGACTGTGTTCCCCTGTCAAACAGGTCACCGCAAACTATAATTTTATGCTCGGGATTGTTTATATTAAATTGTTTTTCTTTAAGCGATTCAATCCACTCGTCATAAAAACCATGGATGTCTGCCGAAACAAAGTATTTCATTTTAACTGCTTATTACACTCTAATTCGGTTCGTTTTTGGGCGTCATATATTACGGTATTTATCAATGTAAAATTCTTTGCAAGCGTCTACGTAAAAATACCCAACCCCATACAACCAAACACCTAACAGAAATCCTGTCTGCCCTTGTCTTATTGATTATTTATTATGAATATGAATTCCGCAACCGCAACCTATTTTTTTACCTTCGTTTATCCACTTAATGTATGCGCGTCTAAGCGAGTTGTCAGCAGGCAATTTCGACGTATCTCCGTCGAACGGCATATCAAAAATTCTGTGCACTTCCGAAAAGTCGTCTTTTATTTCCACATCGAATATATCGTAATCGTTAATAAATTTTGCGATATTAGAATCGGGGCGAACAACCTGCAAATTATCAGG
Source organism: uncultured Christensenella sp. (assembly GCA_964475885.1). Taxonomy (GTDB): domain Bacteria; phylum Bacillota; class Clostridia; order Christensenellales; family Borkfalkiaceae; genus UBA1259. The sequence continues at coordinate 40,760 of CAYYYD010000005.1, read as the reverse complement.
GAAAAGTAACCACGTATGACAAAAGAAAATATTACAATCGAAACCGAAATACTTTTTGTAAAAACGCATTGCGTCTTCGTAAGATTTATTACATTCTTCTTCGTCTAGTTTCGTACCCGTTTTAGGGATATGAACGTTAAAAATTTTGCTTCCCTTACCAAGTTTTAAACCGTTTTTATTGTATTCTCGACCGTAGTCTTTACCTAAATCTATAATTTCTATCTGCAATCTTCCGAACGAAAACCTTGTCAGTCTAAAAAACCCGATAAACCAATAGGTACACGAAGCACCCCAAACACCCCTTTCTAAATACGTGGTAAGCGTTTGATATTTTATGTCTAGCATAGAATTGTACCAATAACTTTCGGGTATGTTTTTTTCTGCATAATATCCTTTTAAAATTTCTGCCATAAAAAGATGGAATATCGTTTTAAAAGTATAAGGGTTTACACCGCACTTTTCAGAAAAAACATCGCAGTCGTCTATCAGTTTAATGTAGTCGCAATTCATATCGTCTAAGTAGCGTTTGAGAAGACTGTTAAACTCTTGTAAATATTCTTTATTATTATAAATCTTATCGAATTCCGACAGAAAAAAAGAATGTGACTCTGTCGGATATTCAAAAAGGGTTAAATAGTTTTTTAAAAAATCTCTCATTCTATTCCGCACGCACTTAAAATACTGTTTAAATTAGAAACAAATTCCGGACTAATATCTTCTATTTTACCGCTATCGCAAAGAGTTGCGACCTGCGGGTTTATAGGAAGTTTAGCAACGTTTTTAATACCGTATTCGTTTGCCACGGCCGAAACCTTACTTTCGCCGAAAACATTTATTTTTTCTTTGCAGGTCGGACATTCTAAATAAGACATATTTTCAACGATACCTAGTACGGGTATTCCCATTAAATTAGCCATTTTAACAGCCTTTCCGACAATCATAGAAACAAGGTCTTGCGGAGAAGTTACGATTATAATACCGTCTACGGGAAGCGACTGAAAAACGGTTAAAGGTACGTCGCCCGTTCCCGGGGGCATATCTACAAACATATAGTCTACGTCTCCCCAAAGTACATCCGTAAAGAACTGCTTAACAACACCGCCTATTACCGGACCGCGCCAAACAACGGGGTCAGTATCTTCTTCTAGCAATAGATTAATGGAAATCATTTTAATTCCGTTTTTGGTTATTGCGGGAATAAGATATTTTCCGTCTTTAGAATTAACCTTTTCTTTAACGCCGAAAATTTTGGGGATAGAAGGCCCTGTAATGTCTGCGTCTAAAATGGCAACGTCTTTTGCTTTTCTTACAGCCGAAACGCCAAGTAAAGATGAAACCAAAGATTTACCTACACCGCCTTTACCCGAAACGATTCCTATAACCTTTTTAATTGACGAAAATTCGTTCTGTTTAACCTGCATATCTGCCTTAGAGCATTTTTCAGAACAAGTCGAACAATCGTGAGTACAGTTTTCTGACATAACAATCTCCTTATAATATTTTATCTAAATCTATTTTTTTTGGCAAAACTTTTGATGTACACGCTAAAACATATTCGTTTCCGTCTTTATCGGACAGCGTTTTAAAAGAAACGCTTAAACCTGAATCGGCTTTAAATTTTGCTTCTTTTTCCGTCCACTTTTCGGTTAAAAACTTTATTTGTTCTGTTTCGGAAAGAGATAAAAAAGTTTTTTCTTGTTGAATATCTTTAATAATTCTTTTTTTTATTTTTAAAATTTTTGCGTCGATTTTTTCTACGTCTATTCCGCACGAAAAATCCGAAACGATTACGGCTACCAAGTTATTAGAATGAGAAAGCGAAAAATTTAAAGTTTGGTCTTTTAAATAAAACCTGCCGTTATCGTTGCAAAAAACATAATCTTTTGTTACGTTTTCGTTAAACTGACCTAACGCATACAAAAGCAGTTTCCAAACGTATACGCTTTGCGCCTTATGTTTATTGTCGGTTAAGGTTTGAATATATTTTTTTCTTTCTGTATCGAAAAGACCGTAATCTAAATTTTCTATGTCTAAATCCACAAAAGAATAATAAACTTTTTCCACATATTTATTATAACAAACTTAAAAATTATTAGCAATAAAAAACAAAGCAAAACGCAAACTTTTATAAATAACATCTTAAAGCACTTGATTTAACGTTTTTTTTGTGATAGAATATGCAATATTAAACAAGCGGAGAATTTTATGAATATTTGGCACGACATAGAAAGTAGCAGAATCACCCCCGAAGAATTTATTGCTTGCGTAGAAATAAGCAAAGGTTCTAAGCAAAAATACGAAATGGATAAAAGAACGGGCTTACTTATATTAGACAGAATTTTGTATACTTCTACCCATTACCCTGCAAATTACGGTTTTATTCCGCACACTTTGGCTTCCGACCACGACCCGCTAGACGTACTTATTTTATGTTCGGAAAGTCTTGTCCCAATGAGTTTGGTTAAGTGTTACCCCATAGGCGTTATCGTTATGAACGATTCTGGTCTTAAAGACGAAAAAATAATAGCCATTCCGTACGCCGACCCCAACTACAATACGTACAAAAGTATTCACGATTTACCTAAACATATTTTTGACGAAATGCGCCATTTCTTTCAGGTATATAAGCAACTAGAAAACAAAACCACCAGCGTAGATTTAGAAGCCGACAGAGACGAAGCACTAGATATTATTAAACAGTCTATGGAAGAATACAAAAAGAATTTGTACGAACTTACCGCTAAATAAAACTTACTTACATAGTATAATAATTACTACAAAAATCAAAACACCGCCCAAAGTTTATTTAACTTTAAGCGGTGTTTTTGTTAAAAATTTCTAATATTTAATGCGCACATAGTAGCTTGTTAATTGCATAAATTTAGCGTAATTATACTCTTTTGTTTTTTTACCGATTGTAAACCAATCTATAATAGTAAGGATACCACACACTCCACTTGTTAATAATTTTAGTACACCCATACCGGTATCCCCCAGCATAAATCTGTCTATCCCCAAACCGCCACAAAGAAGAGAAATTATCGTTAATGTGGTAGAATCTTTAAAATCTGCACTAAAAAGAACACTCGATATTTCGTCGTTCAACACTAAAAGTCTTTTTTTAATTAAGTAAAGGCTTTCTGCGGGGAAATATTTACCGTACTGCATAATAAACATATTTACTTTCTCTTGTGTCATATCAAATCTCCTAAAAATAAAATAATATATCTTAACGCTACACCTATCGCAACAACGACAGTGTATATGTTAACGAATTTTTTAAATCTTTTACCGACGTGAATATTAAGATATATCGCAATAGCAGTAGGTACCGCCATAAAATTTAACGATAAACTCGAATATATATCACCCTTAAAAAGCGAAATTATCGCCCTTGTCATACCGCATGTAGGACATTTAACGCCTGTAACCCACAATATTAAACAAGTGTTATTTATTAAATGCAAAAACAAATAATAGATACAGCATATTAAAATTGTTGCACAGTCTTTAATTACCCAATCAAGTAATTTTTTTCTCATATTAAAACATGCAAAAAGCGACAATTTGGTGCTTTTTATTATATAATAGCACCATTTTGGTAATATGTCAATATGAATATAGGTAAAAATTTAAAAAAATTAAGAAAGCAAAAAAAATGTTCGCAAGAAGATATTGCAAATATTTTAAGCATATCTAGGCAAGCCTATTGCAGATACGAAAACGACCAACGAGAGTTACCTTTAGATTCACTCTGTAAACTAGCCGATTTTTACGAAGAAACTACCGACGCTATTTTAGGTAGAGAACCCTTTTAAAAACAAAAAATGCACCCCGAAAGTTTATTTGACTTATACGGCGGTGCGTTTTTATTTTTTTATATTTTTTAATTAAAGCATTCTTTTGCTAGTTCTTTAAACTTGGGTAACGAATTTATAATTTTATTTTTGTCTACGCAATAAGCAAGTCGTACATAACCTTCTATTCCGAAATCGTCGCACGGGACAAGCAGAATATCGTATTTTTTGGCTTGTTCGTAAAAAGAGTACGCATTATTATCGGGAGCTTTAACAAGCAAATAAAATGCGCCGTTCGGTTTTACGCAAGAAAACCCTAGTTCGGTTAGCCCGTTATAAATTATATCTCTGTTTTCTTTATATACATTTACGTCTACTTTAACATCTACGCAACGGGCAATAACCTGCTGAAACAAACTAGGTGCACAAACGTAACCTAGCGACCTACCTGCTCCGCAAACCGCAAGATACACGGCGTTTGCATCGGTCATATTCGGGTTAATTGCAATGTACCCTATCCTTTCGCCGGGTAACGACAAAGACTTAGAATACGAATAACATACTATCGAATTAGAATAGTAGTTCATAATATACGGAACTTTTACGTTATCGTAAACAAGTTCTCTGTACGGTTCGTCTGCGATAAGATAAATAATGCTTCCGTATTCTGCGGATTTTCTTTTTAAAATATCCGTTATTGTTTTTACGGTATTATCGTCGTACACGACACCGCTGGGATTGTTTGGCGAGTTTATTATTACCGCGCGAGTATTTTTGTTTATTCTGCTTTCAAAGTCTTTAACGTCCGGCATAAAGTTATTTAGGTCGGGTAAAGAAACAACAAGTTTTCCGCCGGCGTTTTCTACAAAAACTTTATATTCGGTAAAATACGGCGCAAAAACTATACATTCTTCGCCCTGATTTAATACTGCTTTTAAAGAAATAGTCAAAGAAGACGCCGCACCGCAAGTAACGTAAATATTGTTTTCGGTTATACCGACGCCGAACTCTCGTTTAATTTTTTCCGCTATCGCCTTTCTTGTATTAACGTCGCCTTGCGCCGAAGTATAGCCGTGTAAAAGCGTTTGGTTTTGGGTATTCAAAAGCGAAGTAACCGTATCGGCAATTTGTTTTGGCGGATTTACGCTAGGGTTTCCTAAACTAAAATCGAAAACGTTTTCTGCCCCGACTTCTGCCGAACGCTTTTTACCGTATTCGAATATTTCCCTTATAACCGAACGTTTATTTCCTAAAACAAACGCTTTTTCGTTTAACTGCATATTATCTCCTTTTTAATGTAAACCGACAAGTTTACTTAAAGACGATTTTCTTTTGTAATATTATATATTTTTATAAAAACAGTGTCAAGCATAAACGTTTTACCGTTATTAAAAACACGAAATTAACGGTAAAACATACAAAAAGCGGAGCAAAAGGCTCCGCTTTAACCGTATAAAAAATTAACTATCTTTGAACTCTGCCCGAAGCGTCTCCGCCGGCAAGCGTTTCTACTTCTTTAACCGAAACCATATTGTAGTCGCCTTCTATACTGTGTTTTAAGCAAGACGCAGCAATGGCAAATTCGATTGCTTTTTGAGAGTCGAAACCGTTTAGCAAAGAATAAATCAAACCGCCACCGAAAGAATCTCCGCCACCGACCCTATCGACAATGTGCATAGCGTATTTTTTAGAGAAGAACGCTTCGCCGTTTGTATACAACATTCCCGACCAATTATTGTCGTTTGCCGAAAGACTTTCTCTTAAAGTAATTGCAACGCCCTTAAAGTTAAAGCGGTCGGTAAGTTTTTTAGCAACGGAAATATAACCTTCTCTGTTAAGTTTTCCGCCGTAAATATCGGTGTTATCCGCTTCTATACCGAAAACGTCTTTTGCGTCTTCTTCGTTAGCGATACAGTAATCTATATAGTTGCAAAGTTCCCCCATAACCTTACCTGCTTTTTCTTTGCTCCATAACTTTTTACGGAAGTTAAGGTCGCAAGAAACGGTAATATTTCTCTTTTTCGCTTCTTTTAAAGCGTCTAAGGTTATTTTTGCAACGCCGTCGGAAAGCGCGGGAGTAATTCCGGTAAAATGAAACCAACTAACGTCGGCAAAAATTTTATCCCAATCGAAATCGGTGTCTTTTGCGGTTGCAATAGAACTGTTTGCCCTGTCGTAAATAACCTTACTAGGTCTTTGACTTGCACCCTTTTCGCAATAATAAATACCAACTCTGTCTCCGCCACGAACGATTTTAGAAGTGTCTACGCCGAATTCACGCAAAGAATTAACAGCCATTTGACCTATTTCGTGGTCGGGAAGTTTAGAAACGAACGCAACGTCTACACCGTAATTGGCAAGAGAAACGGCAACATTGGCTTCGGCACCGCCGAAAGTTGCTTCGAATTTTTTGCTTTGAACAAACCTTAAATAGTTTTCGGGAGCAAGCCTTAACATAAGTTCGCCGAAAGTAACGACTTTTTTCATAATTATCTCCTATTTATCTAGATTATTTAATATTTCGGTTATTTGTTTGCAGTTTTCTGCAATATTGCCCTTCATCATAAAACTTCCGCCTACGGCGTAAATCTTATCGAAAGCTAAAAACTCTGCAAGATTAGACGCATCTACACCGCCGGTAGGAATAAACTTAACCTGCGGGAAAGGTCCCGATAAAGCCTTTAACGCTTTTAAACCGCCGTAAACGTTTGCGGGGAAAAATTTAATTATTTCTATACCGAGTTCTAAAGCCTGCATTATTTCGGTAGGAGTAACGCAACCGGGGTAATAAGCGATTCCTTTTTTCTTTGCGAACTTTGCAACTTCTACCGATAAGCCCGGCGACACTAAAAACTTAGCGCCCGACATTACCGCCTTTTTTGCTTGCGCCAAATTTATAACGGTGCCAGCGCCGATGTTCATATCGGGAAATTCTTTTACGCCCAAAGCAATCGCTTCCGAAGCACACGCCGTTCTAAAAGTAATTTCCGCACAGTTAATACCGCCGTCTTTTAATGCCTTTAACATAGGAACGGTATCTTTTAAGTCTTTAATTACAACAACAGGTATAACCTTGTCCATAGTATAAAACCAACCTTTTATTTATTTGCGAACACTCGCATTTTATCTGAATTTACCGATTATGTTACACATAATCTTAATAAAAATCGTCAGTATTTATAAGACGATTGTTCCGACACTTCTTATAGATAGCGGAAGAATACAATCTGCGTCGTAGTACTTACCTACATCTTTTATAAATCTATCTAAATCGTTGCTTTTTACAACGCATAAAATACAACCTGCAAACCCACCGCCGTGAATCCTTACCGCCCCGTCGGTTAAAACTGTTTTAACAAGAGAAACGGCTTTTACGATAGGCTGATTATCGCTACCGCCGACGTAACAGTTTTGCAATTTTACAAGCGAACTGTTACCTGAAGAATTTATACACTGAAAAAAAGTTTTTAGGTCGTTGTTCTTTAACGATTCTACCGCCTTGTCTACCCTTAAATTTTCGTCGTAAAAGTGCATAGCCCTTAACACAGCCCTATCGCTTACCTTAGAGTTTAAAGATTTTACATTATCGTAAAAGGTGTTTTCGGGAACTTCTATCAATCTTTTTTTACCGAAACACTGTGCAACGGAATACATTTCAAACGGAATGGACGCGTATTCGTCGGTTAAATCGGCGTGGCTTCCGCCCGTATTTATAAGAACAAACTTAAAGTCGTTAGCAGACAAGTTGCAGTCTTCTACCGTAATATCTTCTTTTGAAAAATCCAACTTTTTCAAACCACCAAACGATATTGCCGTTTGGTCTAGCAAACCGCAAGGCTTACCGAAAAACTCCCTTTCGGCAAACTGCGAAACAACTGCTTTAGTCTGACAATCTACCTTGCCGTCGTTATACAAAAAATTAAGAATTTCGGCAATTAAAACTTCAAAAGAAGCCGAACTCGATATACCAGCGCCACCTATAACGTTACTTGTAACGTACGCATGGAAACCGCCCACTTTAAGCCCTTTATCTAAAAAACCTTTGCATACGCCCGAAACCAAAGAAGCAGAATCCGAAACGCCCGTATTAACTATGTTTGCGGTATTTACGACAAACTCTTTATACCCTTCGCTTTTAACGGTTATAAGCCCGCTATCGGTCGGCATAAAAAACGCAAGCGTGTCTAACGAAACGGCGCAAGACAAAACCTTTCCGCCGTTGTGGTCGGTATGATTTCCGCATACTTCTACCCTACCGCTCGACGACGAAACATAGGCACAGTCGTAACCGAACCTTTGTTTAAAATTAGAAAACGCCGAAGCATATCTTTCTTTTTGATAAGACGAATCTTTTTCGCCGTACAGGTCGTTAAAACGATTAAAAACTTCACTTATTTCTACGTATGGTTTTTTAATAACTGACATAACTTTATCTCCTGCAAACAAGTATATCATCTTTTAGAAATTTTGTAAATATAAAAACGGTTTTTATCAATAAATTTTTACTAAAATATTAGCAAAGCAAAGGCAGTTATTACGTTTTTGGCGTGTCAACGCTTGACTATTGTTTATAATTATATTATAATAACTAAGACTGTTAATATAACGAAGGAAGGTTTTAACTTATGGACATTAAAAACATTGAAAAAAAATGGCAAGAAAGATGGGAAAAAGAAAAAATCGGTTATTTCAATTCTAAAAAAACCGACAAAAAGTACTATGTACTGGAAATGTTCTCTTATCCGTCGGCTTCTAAACTTCATTTAGGGCATTGGTATAACTACGGCCCTACCGACTCTTTTGCCAGATACAAAAGAATGAAGGGGTACGAAGTGTTTCAGCCTATGGGCTTTGACGCTTTTGGTCTGCCTGCCGAGAATTTTGCTATAAAAACCGGAATTCACCCCAAAACTTCTACGCAACAAAACATAGAAAATATGGAAGTAACGCTTAAAGAAATGGGCGCTATGTTCGATTGGGACGCAGAAGTTATTACCTGCAACGAAGACTACTACAAATGGACGCAGTGGTTGTTTTTAAAGTTATACGAAAAGGGTTTGGCGTACAGAAAAGAAGCGCCCGTAAACTGGTGCCCTTCTTGTAAAACCGTACTTGCAAACGAACAAGTAGTAAACAACGAATGCGAACGTTGCGGTTCTACAGTTATAAAGAAAAACCTTACTCAATGGTTTTTTAAAATCACCGATTACGCAGAAGAACTTTTACAAGACCTAAACAAACTCGACTGGCCGGAAAAAACCAAGCTTATGCAAAAAAACTGGATAGGCAAGTCTACCGGCGGAGAAATAGAATTCACCGCAGAAAGCGGAGATAAATTTAAAGTATTCACCACAAGAGCAGACACGCTTTTCGGCGTTTCGTACGTTGTTCTTGCCCCCGAACATCCTTTGGTTAAAAAACTTACTTCCGACAAACAAAGACAGGCAGTAGAAGATTATATAGAACAGACTTCTAAAACCAACGAAATAGAAAGGCTTTCTACCGCAAGAGAAAAAACGGGCGTTTACATAGGACACAACGCAATAAACCCCGTCAACGGAAAATCAGTTCCTATATACGTTGCCGATTACGTTTTGTATTCTTATGGAACGGGTGCGGTTATGGGCGTTCCTTCGCACGACGAAAGGGATTTTGCGTTTGCAAAAAAATACGGCTTACCCATTAACAGAGTTGTAAAGGGCGTTAATCAAAACGACGAACTTCCCTTCTGCGAAGACGGTATAGTTATAAACAGCCCCGGGTTCGACGGTATGACCAGCGAAGAAGCAAGAAAAGCCATAATCAATAAATTGGTTCTAGAAGAAAAAGGCGAACACAAAACAAACTACCGTTTAAGGGACTGGCTTGTTTCTCGTCAACGTTATTGGGGTGCGCCTATCCCCGTTATTCACTGCGATAAATGTGGCGTTGTTCCCGTTCCGTACGAAGACTTGCCCGTAAAACTACCCGAAAACGTAGAGTTTACCCCAGACGGAGAATCTCCGCTTAAAAAATGTAAAGAGTTTATGGAAACCACCTGTCCTATTTGCGGTGGTCCTGCACACAGAGACCCCGATACGTTGGACACGTTTGTATGTTCTAGTTGGTATTATTTAAGATACCCCGACGCTAAAAACGAAAAAGAAGCGTTTAACCCCGAATATATAAACAAAATGCTACCCGTCGATAAATATGTAGGCGGTGCCGAACACGCTTGTATGCACCTTTTGTACGCTAGGTTTATAACCAAAGCGCTAAGGGATATGGGCTACCTTAACTTTGACGAACCGTTTAAATCGCTTGTTCATCAGGGCGTTATTTTAGGTCCCGACGGAAACAGAATGAGTAAGTCTAAGGGCAACGTTATCGCCCCCGACCCGTACGTTAAAGAACACGGCTCCGACGTATTAAGGCTTTACCTTATGTTCGGTTTCTCTTATACCGAAGGCGGTCCGTGGAACGAAGACGGAATTAAAGCGATAGCAAAATTCTTAGACAGAGTAGAAAGACTTTGCGCTAAAATCAACGACCTGCCCGCAAACGGTAAAAAAGATATTTCCGCCGAAGAAAAAGATTTGTTGTATGCAACAAATTATGCAATTAAAAGCATAGACAGAGATATGGAAAATTTCTCGTTTAACACGGCGGTTGCAAGACTTATGGAACTTCTTAACGCACTATATAAATACGATACGCTAGAAAACAAAAACGTAAGCGTGTTTACCGATTGCTTTAAAACGTTTATTCAACTGCTTGCCCCCTGCGCACCGCATTTCTCCGAAGAAATATGGGAAATACTCGGCAACAAAACTTCTATTTTTAACACCAAGTATCCCGAATACGACGAAAAGGCGCTTGTTAAAGACCAAGTAGAAGTTGCCGTTCAGATTAACAGCAAAATAAAAACAAAACTCGTTATTCCGAGCGACGCAACCGAAGATGCTATTAAAGAAATAATTTTTGCAGACGAAAAACTTTCGGAAGAACTAAAAGGCAAAACAATAAAGAAATTGATAATTGTTCCTAAACGCCTTATAAACATAATCGTTTAAGGTGAAGAAATGAATTTTACAGACTCTAAAGCACAAAACATAACGCGCTTCTCCCCCAACCGTAACAACGGGCTTTGTTCCGAACAGGTCGCTTTAAGAGAACGCGAAGGTTTAGTAAATACCTTAAAGCAAAAATATTCCAAATCTTATTGGAATATTTTTGTTAATAATGTTTGTACGTTTTTTAACCTGTTAGGGCTTATTTGTTTTATCGCGCTTATACTTACGGGCGCAAAACTCAATCAGTTCGTATTCGTTTTCTTTTACGTTGCAAACACTTCTATCGGAATTATTCAGGAAATACGCGCAAAAAAATGTATAGACAGGCTTACGCTTGTAGCAAGCAAGGGTGTTAAAGTTATAAGGGACGGCAAAGAAACAGAAATTCCCGTAGAAAAAATCGTTTTAGACGACGTTATAAAGTTGGGTATCGGTAACCAAATTCCCACCGACAGCGTTATAATAGACGGCGAAATAGAAGTAAACGAATCGCTTTTAACGGGCGAATCGGTTGCCATAAAAAAGAAAGTCGGCGATACGGTTTTGGCAGGAAGTTTTATTACCGGCGGAACTTGTTTTGTTAAAGCCGAAAAAGTCGGTAAAGAAAACTACGTACAAACGCTTTCGGCAAAAGTTAAGCAATACAAAAAACCGCAGTCGGAAATAATGAATTCTTTAAAAATCATAATAAAAGCAATAGGTTTTATTATCGTTCCCATAGCGGTGGCGTTTATGGTAAAATCGCTTTTACTAAAACCCGACGACCTTCCGGGCGCGGTACTAGGTTCTGCAACCGTAGTTATAGGAATGATTCCCGCAGGTATGTTTTTGCTAACCAGCGTTGCCCTTGCGGTCGGAATTATTAAACTCGCAAAACACAATACTTTGGTTCAAGATTTATATTCGTTAGAAATGCTTGCTCGTGTAGACACCGTTTGCTTCGATAAAACCGGAACGATTACCGACGGCAAGATGACCGTTACAAAAGTAATAAACTTAAATTCCGATACCGAAGAAGAAATTAAAACGATAATGTCTAACGTATTGGGCGCTATAAACGACGAAAATCAAACGGCAGAAGCGTTGTCGGAATACTTCGGTAAATCGCACGATTTAGAATTTTTAAAAACTCTACCCTTTAACAGTAAAAGAAAGTTGTCTGCCGTAACGTTTAAAAAAGAAGGCACGTACGTTTTCGGCGCGCCCGAATTCGTAGTCGGCAAAGAACAATATTCTAAAATAGAACAGACGATAGAAGAATACGCAAACGCCGGTATGAGAGTTTTATTGCTTGCTCGTTCTAAATCCCCTATCGACGAAGAAAACGTCCCTAAAGATTTACAACCCGTTTCGCTTATTATTATTGCCGACAATATAAGAACGGACGCAGTAGACACCATTAAATGGTTTAAAGAAAACGGCGTAAGCATTAAAGTTATTTCCGGCGACAATCCGATAACCGTTTCGGAAGTTTCTAAACGCGTTGGCATAGAAGGTTCGGATAAATACATAAGCCTAGAAGGGCTTTCGGACGAAGAAGTGTTTAAGGTCGCAAACGAATACACCGTTTTCGGCAGAGTTTCGCCCGAACAAAAGGCAATACTTATTACTTCGCTAAAAAGCGCGGGGCACGTTACCGCAATGACGGGCGACGGCGTAAACGATATTTTAGCACTTAAAGAATCCGACTGCGCTATCTCGGTTGCTTCGGGAAGCGAAGCCGCCCGTAACGTTTCTCATTTAATTTTAACAGACAACAACTTTAACTCTTTGCCTAAGGTCGTATACGAAGGCAGGCGCGTTATAAATAACGTTCAGAGTTCGGCTTCTTTGTTTTTAATGAAAACGCTTTTTACAATGCTTGTGGCGATTATTTCTTTATGCCTACCCTATATGCACACCTACCCGTTTGTAGCGTCGCAAATGAATCCGCTGGAATTTTTCGTTATAGGTTTACCTGCGTTCTTTTTATCGTTGCAACCCAACGATTCGAGAGTCGAAGGCAGGTTTATCAGCCACGTAATAAAAAAGTCCGTTCCCAGTGCGTTGCTTATGGTAATTAGCGTTGCCATTGTAGAAGTAATAAAAAAGACAGTCGGGATTTTTGACGACGGTATTTACACGACAATGCAGGTATATACCGTACTGCTTTCGGGAATTATCAACTTATACATAGTTTGCAGACCGCTAAACAAGTACAGAATAGTCCTTTTCTCTGTCGCAACCTTAATGGTGCTTATAACTATTTCGATAGGAATTTTCAGCGGTTTTGAATTCTTTTTGTTTTACGCTATGGCTCCTTTATCGAAATATTGGCATCATATTTTAATCGTTTTGGGTATTACGATAATAGACATACCGATTGCATTTCTTTTGCAATGCTTATGCAAAAAGATTAAAATAGGCGAAAAAACAAATTAGTTTTTATACGCTAAAAAAACCGTGAGTTAAAATTTTGTTTTATCGCACGGTTTTTTTATTAAACATATATTTACGAATATTAAGTTTAAAAAGAAAAAGCCGTCGGGAAACTTCACTTAACCCGACGGCTTTTATAATACATAAATTATTTTTTCGATTCGATTAGATTGATAATATCGCCAACAGTTTTAATGCCTGCGCCTTCTTCGTCGTCGACAGAGATACCAAACTCGTCTTCGAACGCCATAATCATTTCAACAACATCGAGAGAATCGGCGCCCAAATCAGCTTTTACGTCTTTATCTTCGGTAATATCAGCAACAGGTTTGTTTAACTGATTAGCAATAAGTTCTTTTACTTTATCTGCAACCATAACAATCTCCTCCAATTAGTTTTGTTATATTATAATACACTTACAAAAAAAAATCAAGTAAATACGTATATTTTAATACATGTGCCGTCAAGTTTATTTACAAGCGTTTTTACACCGCTTTACTACTTGCAACAAATGTACACTCCGACGTCTTTCGGGTTTAAGATTACACCGTCTTTATATTTTTTGCCGTCGATTAAGTTTTTAAGTTTACCCGAAAATTCTAAGCAAATTTCTTTATCGCCCGTATTAACGGCAACCAAAATTTCAGAAATATCGTCCGCTCTTTTATAAACGATACAACCGCTGTCGGCAAAAAGTTCGGTATACTCGCCTTTTTCGAAAGCCGAATAGTCCGTTCTTAATTTACACAAAAACTTGTACCACTCTAATATTTCCGTATTAACATCGTCCCACTTATACGTTTGTCTGTTAAGCGGGTCAGAATACCCCTGCATACCTATTTCGTCGCCGTAGTATATGCTTGGAATACCGCACAGAGTAAACTGTAACAGCGTGGCTATTTTAACCCGTTTTAACGCCGTTTCGTACTCTTCTTTACTAAGCGACGTTTTAGACATTTGCGTTTTCGTTAAATCGGAAACGTCTTTATCGGCAACGGCAGACAGCAACCTAAACGTATCGTGCGTAGATAAAATATTCATCAACGCATCGAGCGACTTTTTAGGATAATGGTCTATCTGTTCTTTTATTGTATAAGAAAGATTATAAACCGAACCCGTTTTAATGTAATTTGTTATAGCGTTTTTTAAGGGGTAGTTCATAACCGAGTCTAGTTCGTTTCCGCAGAAATACCGCCTACGCTTAGAATAAGATATTTTGTTGGTTGCGTCTTCCCACACTTCGCCTATGACTATTGCGTCTTTATTGTTGCGTTTTACGGCGTTACGAATTTTTTCTACAAAAAAATCGGGAAGTTCGTCTACCACGTCTAGTCTCCAACCGCCAACGCCTAGCCTTGTATACTTTTCTATAACGCCGTTTTCACCCGTTATAAAATTTATAAAGTCTTGGTTCGTTTCGTTAACGGCAGGCAAAGTGTCTATGCCCCACCAACTTTCGTACGTATTAGGATAATCGGTAAAATTAAACCAACCGTAATATGGCGAATTTTTAGACTGATACGCCCCCACCGAACGGTAGTTGCCGTATTTATTAAAGTATACGCTGTCGCTTCCGGTATGATTAAAAACGCCGTCTAAAATAATGTTTATACCCTTTTGCTTTGCGCAACTTATTAAATCGGAAAAATCTTTTTCGGTACCCAAAAGCGTATCTATCTGCATATAATCGCCCGTGTCGTACCTATGGTTAGAATACGCCTTAAAAATAGGGTTTAAATAAATTACGCTAACGCCTAAATCTTTTAAGTAATCTAGCTTTTCGGTTATACCTTTTAAATCTCCCCCGAAAAAATCGTTGTTTAACACCCTACCGTTTACGGGCAAAAAATTCGGTAAATCGTTCCAATTACTATGATACACCTTTCCGCTTTCTACGGTCTTATCGTCGCACGACCTAAAAAACCTATCGGGAAAAATCTGGTAAATTATTCCGCCGTAAAAACTTTCGGGAACAGTGTACTCGCTAGAATAACTTGTTATCTGAAAGTCTTTGGGGTTATCAGAAACTTCGCCTAAATAATCGGAGCCAAGCCCTATACACATTCCGTTTCCGACCGAAAAATGATAAAAGTATAAACCGACGGAAAGATTAACCGACACTTCGAAATAGTCTTTAACCCTGCTCATACGATAATTAAAGTAGTCTTCGCCGTCTTTTTTTACACGCAAAATTACAGAGTCAAAATTACCTTTGACTCTGAAAATTACGTTTTCGGCGTCGGATACGGCGCCTGTTATACTTTTATAAAATCTGTCTAGCGGATTATAAAACATTACTTAATTTTTTTTAAGTGCCAAATTCTTTCGGCATACTCTTTTATACTGCGGTCGCTTGCAAAAATTCCTGCCGAAGCAATATTGTTAAGGCTCTTTTTTGCCCAATCTAGTTTATTAAGATAAACCGAATCGGCGTATTTATGAATGTCGCAGAAATCCCCGAAGTCGGCAAGACACATATACGGGTCGGCTACGGGAGAACCCGTTAATAAATAGTTTGCTATATCGCTAAACGTTTCGCCGTTAAATCCGCGATGAAGCGCGTCTATAACGCCTTCTAGTTTTTTATTGTCGGCGTAATACGACGTTGCGTTATAACCGTGCGCCCACAACTTTTCTACTTCTTTTGCCGTTAAACCGAAAATGAAAATGTTATCTTTCCCACAAGCCTGTTGCATTTCTACGTTTGCGCCGTCTAGCGTACCAATCGTCAACGCACCGTTTATCATAAACTTCATATTACCCGTACCGCTTGCTTCCTTTCCCGCAAGAGAAATCTGCTCGGATATTTCCGTGGCAGGCATAAGTTTTTCTGCCATAGAAACCTTGTAATCTTCCATGTAAACGACATTAAGTTTTTCGTTGATTTTAGGGTTCTTTTTTATGTCTGCGCTAAGGCAACATATAAGTTTAATAATCTGCTTTGCAAAATAGTAGCCCGGTGCCGCTTTAGCCCCGAAAATAAACGTTTTGGGCTGAACGGGTAAATCCGGATTTTCTTTTAATTCGTTGTACAAAGAAATTACATACAAAGCGTTAAGCAACTGTCTTTTGTATTCGTGCAATCTTTTTGCCTGAACGTCGAATAAAGAATCGGGATTTATTATTTCCCCCTGCTTTATTTTTGCATACTCGCAAAACTGCATTTTCTTTATCTTTTTAATTTCGTTTAGTCTTTTTAGTACGCTTTCGTCTTTTTCGAACTTTTTAAAGTCTGCTAATTTAGAAGCGTCCATAACGTAACCGTCGCCAATACACTCGTTAAGCAACTCGCACAGTTCGGGGTTAGACTGGCAAAGCCAACGCCTATGCGCGATACCGTTTGTAACGTTGGTAAACTTTTCGGGATAGACTTCGTAAAAATCTTTAAATATGCTTTCTTTTATAATATCGCTATGAAGCGCAGAGACGCCGTTTACCGTGTGCGAAGCGATAACCGATAAGTTGGCCATTCTTACTTGATTGTGCGAAAAGATACTCATTCTGTCCATTCTGTTCCAGTCGCCGGGGAATTTTTCCCACATCTGGGCACAGAAGCGTTCGTTTATTTCTTTTAAGATTGTATAAATTCTGGGTAATCTTCTTTGAACCAAGTCTTCGTTCCACTTTTCTAACGCTTCGCTCATAACCGTGTGGTTGGTATATGCAACCGTACGGGTAACTATGCTCCAAGCGTCGTCCCAAGAATAGCCGTTATCGTCCATTAAAATTCTCATAAGTTCGGGAATACACAACGCAGGGTGCGTATCGTTAATATGAATAGAAGCTTTATCAGGCAAAGAGTCTAAAGAACCGTACCTTCTTTTGTGGTCGTTTATAATATCTTGAAGCGACGCCGAAACCAAAAAGTATTGTTGTTTAAGCCTTAAAGACTTGCCTTCGAAATGATTATCCGACGGATATAAGAGTTTAGAAATAGATTCCGCTTCGTTGTCTTCTTGCATACTGCGGATATAGTCGCCCTGAGAGAAAGTTTTAATATCGAAGTCATGAATGTTTTGCGCCTTCCATAACCTTAAAACCGAAACGGCTTCGCTGTCTTTACCCGAAATCATCATATCGTATGCAACCGCTTCTACTTCTTTTGCGTCGTAATGCTCGACTTTAAGTCCGTTTTCCGTCCACTTTTCTTCGCAGTGCCCGTCGAACTTAACCTTAAACGTCTTATCCATACGTTGCGTAAGCCATACTTCACCGCCCGGAAGCCAAATATCGGGCAACTCCATTTGCCAGCCGTCGACTATTTTTTGTTTAAAAAGACCGTATTCGTACCTTAAAGAATACCCCATTGCAGGATAGTTCTGCGTTGCGAGAGCGTCCATAAAACAAGCGGCAAGCCTTCCTAAACCGCCGTTGCCCAGCCCTGCGTCGGGTTCTATGTCGTACAAATCTTCTAACGAATAGTTAAAATGTTTTTTTAACGCCGAATCGAACGCCTGTTGAACGTTAAGATTATACGTGTTGTTTTTAAGAGACTGACCTAGTAAGAACTCCATACAAAGATAGTAAACCCTTTTACCGCCTTTGCTACGATATTTTTTGTTAAACGCGCTTCTTTTTTCTAGCAAAATATCTTTAACGCACATAACAACGGCTTTGTACACCTGTTCTTTGGTCGCTTCTTTTTCGGTAACGCCGAAATATTTCGACAACTTACCCAAAATTAAATTTTCTGCGTCTGTTTCTTTCATTAAATACATTGTCTGGTAATCCTTTATGTAGATATAAATTTAGTTATTGTAAAGTTTTTCGTATTCAGTGGCTTGATTTTTCCAAGAGAAATCCGTTTTAACAGCCCTGTTTCTAACGTCTGCCCACGCGTTTTTATCGTAAAAAGTTCTGACCGCGTGATTTATGGTATAAAGCATATCGTGAGCATTATAGTCGTGGAAAGTAAAGCCGTTACCCGTTTCGCCCGTATACGCCTTTATACTGTCGTTTAGTCCGCCCGTTTCCCTAACGATAGGAACTGTTGCATAACGGCTTGCAATCATTTGCGAAAGACCGCAAGGCTCCATTTTAGACGGCATTAAAAACATATCCGCACCCGAATATATCTTTCTTGATAAGTCTTGGTTATAAGCGATAATCGTTGCGCATTTCCCCGAATAAATTTTAGAGATATGAACAAAAAAGTTTTCGTAAGAAATTTCGCCCTTGCCTAAAATAACCAACTGAACGTCAGAAGACAAAAGGCTTTCTACCGTGGCTTTAATAAGATCTAGCCCTTTATGAGAAACAAGACGCGAAATAACGGCAATAAGCGGAACATCTTCTCTTTCGGGTAACCCCAAAAGTTTTTGCAGTTCTTTTTTGCAAACGGCTTTACCCGACAAATCTTTTGCAGAATAATTTTTAAATATACACTTATCCGTTTCGGGATTATAGTAGTCTACATCTATACCGTTTAGTATACCGTGCATTTTATGAGCGTTTCTTTTTATAATATCTTCCAGCCCGTGCGCAAAGAAAGAATACTTTAATTCTTCGGCGTAGGTCGGGCTAACGGTATTTACAATGTCGCTCATTTCTATGGCAGACTTCATAAGGTTTACGCACCCATCGAACTCTACGATTTCTTTTAACGATTCCGAAAAACCGAACAAGTCGCTAAACGTTTCCATTCCGAATACGCCTTGATATTCGATATTATGAATGGTGAATACCGTTTTAATTCTTCTAAAATTTTCGTCGCCGTAATACATTCCTTTTAGATAAACGATACTGCCTGCGGTCTGCCAATCGTTACAATGCAACACATCGGGATATATATTAAGTCTTGCAATGGTATCTAGGCACGCCCTAGAAAAGAAGGCAAACCTTTCGCCGTCATCGAAGAAGCCGTATATACTGCCTTCCCTTTTAAAGTAATACTCGTTGTCTAAAAAGTAATAGGTAACGCCCTGATACTTATACTTAAACACACCGCAATACTGCGAACGCCAACCGACCGAAACATTAAAGTTCGTTATATACTCGAACTTAGACTTAAACTCTGCGTTAATATTTCCGTATAAAGGCAAAATAACGCTTACATCGTAATTTCTTTTTTTGGCTATTGCCTTAGGCAACGAACCCATAACGTCGGCAAGACCGCCCGTTGCGATAAACGGAGCGCATTCCGAACCGATATAAATAATTTTCTTTTTTTCTTTTACCGTAACGGTAGGAAGTTTTTCGGTAGTTTTTTTGATTGTCTTTTTTGTTTGAACTTGTTTTTTTGTAGTAGCCATTTTATCTCCTTAAATCATTATACCCTTTCCGATATAGAACGGGTGATTTTCACTGCCCGATAACACGCGCTTATCTTTAACAGTTACGTTTTTATCGGTAATTATGCAATTAAGCGTACAATTTTCGCCTAAAACGGTGTTTTGCATAACGATACTGTTTTTAACCACGGCACCGCGCGCAACCTTTACGTTTCTGAAAATAATACTGTTTTCGACTTCGCCTTCTATGGTACAGCCGTCGGCTATAAGCGAATTTTTAACTATGGCGCTGTTACCGTATTTAGTAGGCGCCGAGTCGCGAATTTTAGTAAAAATACTTCTGTCGCCGAACAAATCGTTTCTGTTTTTCTGGTCTAGTATCGCCATATTAGAATTGTAATATGCTTGAAGCGAAGTTATTCCGGCATAAAAACCTTTATGTTCGTACCCCAAAATTTTCATTGATTTTAGGTTCGGTGCAATTACGTCGGACATAAAGTGGCGTTTTTTATGCGCGATAGAATCCATTACTATGTTCTGAAGCAAACTCTTTTTCATAACGTAAACGTTTATAAACACGTTTTCGTTATCTTTAACGAGTTCGTCCCTATAAGATACGCCCGTAACATTGTCGCCAGACAATTCTAAAACCGCCGTACTGTCTGCTATTTCAGTTTCGGCGTTTAGTTTTTTATATACTAGCGTAATATCGGCACGATTTCTGCTGTGAAACTCTATAATTTCGTTGTAGTTTATGCAGTTTACCGAGTCGCAATCGGTCATAACAACATATTCTTCGTCTGCACGGAACAAAAAACTGGTAATACCTTTTAACGCTTCCAGTCTAGAAGAATACAAGGTATTGTTACCCGTATCGCCGAAAGGCGGAAGAATAATAACACCGCCGTCTTTTCTGGCAAGATCCCAATCTTTACCGCTACCTACATGGTCCATTAGAGACTGGTAGTTGCTTTTTGTTATAATTCCTACCGTGTCTATTCCAGAGTTTACCATATTAGACAACGGAAAATCTATTAAACGGTATCTACCGCCGAAAGGAATAGAGCCTAGCGTTCTTACCCTTACGAGTTCGGGAACGTTATCGTCGTGAATGTTAGAAAAAATAATTCCGACCGCTTTCATATCAGTTGCCCTCCTTAGTTAAATCGGTATCTATAATTTTACCGCCTTCGACTTTTAAATTATCGAATACGGTAATGTTCCTTCCTAAAACGGTTATACCTTTATTGCAATCTTTACTTTCGCCGATTACAACGTCGTTACCGATTTTTACGCCTTCGTCGACGATAGAATACTCTATTTCAGAACCGTTACCGACCGTTACGTCAGACATAATTATACTGTTTTTAACTACTGCTTCTTTACAGATTACGACGTTACTGCCAATTATAGAATTTTCTACCGTGCCGTATACTTCGCAACCCGACATTATAATGCTGTTGACAGCCTTTGCTCCGTCGGCAATAAAGTGCGGGGGCGCGAGCGGACTTTTAGACTGAATTTTCCAATCGGGATTAGAAAGGTCTAAATTCGGGCTGTCGCCCAATAAATCCATATTTGCTTCGTAAAGAGAATCTATTGTTCCTACATCTTTCCAGTACCCCTTAAACTCGTAAGCCATCATCTTTTCGCCTGCGTTTAACATACTGGGTAAAACGTTTTTACCAAAGTCGTTGACCGACTGCGGATTTTTATTGTCTTCTTCTAAATATTTATACAGTTTTTCTGCGGAAAAAATATATATTCCCATAGAAGCAAGCGTAGATTTCGGCTTTTTTGGTTTTTCTTCGAACTCGTAAATTACCCCGTTAGCGTCGGTGTTAAGTATACCGAAACGAGACGCTTCTTCTAGCGGAACGTTTAAC
This sequence comes from uncultured Christensenella sp., assembly GCA_964475885.1. Classification (GTDB taxonomy): domain Bacteria; phylum Bacillota; class Clostridia; order Christensenellales; family Borkfalkiaceae; genus UBA1259. The sequence goes on along the minus strand of CAYYYD010000005.1, from coordinate 19,377 downwards.
GCGGCAATAGTACAGTCGGCATTGTTTAAAATATGATAATTAAGCATTATAGAATAATTCATTTTATAAATGTGGTCGCCCGACAAAACCAAAACGTAGTCGGGGTTAAACTGTTTAATAAAATGAATATTCTGATAAATAGCGTTTGCCGTACCCTTATACCAATCGGAAGAATTTTTGCCTTGATAAGGCGACAAAATATGTACACCGCCGAACGACCTGTCTAAGTCCCAAGGTTGCCCGTTGCCGATATAATCGTTTAAAATAAGCGGTTGATACTGTGTTAAAACACCTACCGTATCTATACCCGAATTAACGCAGTTCGACAACGGAAAATCTATAATTCTGTACTTTCCGCCAAACGAAACGGCAGGTTTCGCTATGTTGTTCGTTAGCGCGTACAGACGGCTTCCCTGACCGCCGGCTAGTAACATTGCCACGCACTTCTTTTTTCTTATCATATACTTTCTCCTAAATTTATTTTTGCTTTAATTTATTTTCTTTAACAACATTCCGCTGAATTTCGGAAGATTAAATCTAACCGAATTTTTTCTTCCGTGAGCGCCGAACCTTTTGCATGTTTTAATCGTCTTTCTGTTTACAAGTCCGCGTCCGCCGAACTTTTTATCGTCGGAGCACAGCACTATTTTATACTTACCTTCGTCTACACCTAAACGGTAGTTAAAATAATCGTTACCCGAAAAATTTATTATAGCGATTATTTTGTCGCCGTTTTTGTCGATTCTTTCAAAACTTATCACGTTATTGTCTTTTTCGTCGGCAGAAATCCAATTAAACCCTTCCCACGAATCTTCTATCTCGAACAAAGGAGAATTGTTTTTGTAGATAAAGTTAAGCGTTTTGTTAAAGTCGGAAAGTTTTTTATGAAGTTCGAATTTAAGCATAAAAAACTCTAACCCTTCTTCGTAATTCCATTCTTTAAACTGACCGTACTCGTTGCCCATAAAACTAAGTTTCTTGCCGGGGTGCGAATACATATACACCATAAACGCGCGAAGGTTTGCAAACTTGTCGGAAATCTCGCCGGGCATTTTATCTAGCAAAGATTTTTTACCGTGTACGACTTCGTCGTGGGAAACGGGCAAAATAAAGTTTTCGCTAAAAGCGTAAAACATAGAAAAAGTAAGTTTGTTATGATTGTACGAACGGAAATACGGGTCGCACTTGGCGTAATCTAACACGTCGTTCATCCAGCCCATATTCCACTTAAAGTTAAATCCCAGCCCACCTACGTCAGTAGGTTTGGTTATTAGCGGAAAGGCTGTAGATTCTTCGGCAATCATCATGGCGTTAGGATAACTTTCAAACACTTTACAGTTTAGTTTTTGCAAAAAAGAAATAGCTTGAAGATTATAATTACCGCCGTTTTCGTTAGGAATCCATTCGCCCGGTTTTCTGTCGTAATCTAAATAAAGCATAGACGATACTGCGTCTACCCTAAGCCCGTCTAAATGAAAGTACTTAAACAAGAACAATGCGTTAGAAATTAAAAAACATTGAACTTCGTTTCTGCCCCAATCGAAAATTCTGGTACCCCAGGTTTTATGTTCTTTTCTGTCCCAGCCCTGATTTTCGTAGCAAGCCGTACCGTCAAACTCGTACAGACCGTGCTCGTCTTTCGGGAAATGTGCCGGAACCCAATCTAAAATAACGCCGATACCGTGTTTATGACAGCAGTCTACAAGGTACATAAAATCTTTGGGCGTTCCGAACCTAGAAGTTATAGAATAGTAGCCCGTTACCTGATACCCCCAAGAACCGTCGAACGGATATTCCGACAACGGCATTAACTCTATGTGGGTATACCCCATTCGGCAAACATAATCTACAAGTTCTTCGGCATACTCTAAATAGGTGTAATAACTGCCGTCTTCGTGCCTTTTCCAAGAACCGAGATTTACTTCGTAAATATTTATAGGCGCAGAATAGGGTGCTTTTTTGCAACTCAAATACTCTGCGTCGCCCCAAGAATACCCGTCTAACGAGTATAATACCGACGCCCTTTCGTTACCCTTTTCCGAATAAAAAGCGTAAGGGTCTGCCTTAAAAACCGTTTTACCGTTGTTTGTAACGGCAAACTTATACAAAGACAATTCTTTAAGCCCTTCTATAAATATTTCGTAAATACCGCCGTCGGTTATGCGGTTCATAACGTTTGCGTTTATATCCCAATCGTTAAACTCGCCTACGACCGAAACGCTTTCTGCTCTCGGCGCCCAAGTACGAAATACCACACCGCTCTTTTTATCTTTCTTTTCAAAGTGTGCGCCCATATATTCGTACGCCTTGTAATTCGTTCCCTGATGAAAAAGATACTGCGGTAGCGCATCGGTATTCTTTTGTGTTTTAATTGCTTTTTTCATATTTTACCTACAAAAGTATTTGTTGTTCTTTTTAGGCGCGTTATCCATTTCCTTTTTAACGTTTTCGTAGCCGGCTTTACCGAAAAGCGCGTAAGTCGCGTTTTTACCGCCTTCTACACCCGGTTGGTTAAATGTGTCAATGTTAAGCATTGCACCGCAATACGCCGTTTCCATTTCGAACATATAAAGCAGTTCGCCGATAGTAAAAGCGTTTACTTCGGGAAGCATTATGGTATAGTTTAGTCTGTGAGCGGTAGTCAAAGCGTATTCGGTTGCTTCCCTTTCGGCATTGATAAGTTCTTGCATAGTATGTCCGCACAAAAAACTTACGTCGGGAATATCTTTGCAACCTTCGGAAATAGTTACGTTGTTCCTGAATTTTTCTACCCCGATTATGGTTATAACCTTATCGAAAGGGCCTTCGCGATACAACTGTACTTGCGAATGTTGGTCGGTAACGCCTAGCGCCTTAACGGGCGTTTGACCTTCGTATACGGTTTTACCGTCTAGGTCGACTGCTTTACCCAAACTTTCGCCCCACAGTTGGCAGTACCAATCTGCAATATATTTCAAACTGTCTGCATACGGCATCATAACCGAAATGTTTTTACCCTTTCTCATTGCCAAAAACTGCAAAAGCGCCGACATTAAAGCGGGATTTTTGCTTACGTCTTTACTCTTACATATCTTGTCCATATAAGAAGCGCCGTCTAGCAACTGTTTAATATCTATACCTACGACAGATGCAGGAAGCAAGCCTACAGGACATAGTTCCGAAAACCTTCCGCCGACGCCGTCGGGAATATAAAAGGTCTTAAACCCTTCTTGTTTTGCGATTTTTATAAGGTTACCCTTAGATTCCGAAGTAGTAGCTATAATATGTTCTTTTGCCTTGTCTCCGTACTTTTTCTTTAATGCGTCGATAATAATAAGATACTGAGCCATCGTTTCGCTCGTCGCACCGCTTTTGGTAATAACGTTAAAAACGGTTTTGTCTAAATCTAAAACGTCGAACAAAGCGTTCATTCTTTCGGGGTCGACGTTGTCTTCTACATATAATTTAGGTGCCTTTCTTGTTTTTCTGGGTAATTCGTTATGTCTCAAATGACAAAGCGCCTGAAAAACGGCTATCGGTCCCAACGCAGAACCGCCTATACCCAAAACGACAAAGTTATCGAATTTTTTCTTAACGTCTTTTGCGGTAGCAATAATATCTTCTACGATTTCTTTTTGGTTATACGGAAGTTCCGTCCAACCCATCATACCCTTTCCGCGGTTTTCGGATACGTATTTATGTGCATTTAAATAAATGTCTTTGCTGTTTTTTATTTCGGTATCGGTAAAGCCTTCTGCTTTGCCTACGTAGTCTGCCATCATGTTATTGAAGTCGAAAGTCAGTCTCATTTGTTCGCGATAGTTAGAATTGATTCTTGCCATAGTAATCTCCGTTTATAATATTATTTATATAATAATATAATAATACCATATTTTGTAAAAGTCAATACCGACAACGCTTTTTTTAATATTTTTAACAAAAAAATCCTTCGTATTTACCAAATTAAACCATAGTTTTCTTTTAATAAAAAGACAACTCAAAAAGCCAAACGCCGTTTTTAATTATTAACAAACAAAAAAGGCATAGCCTGTATCGGCTACACCTTTTTAAAATTTTACAAAAAGAATTTAGTTTTCCAATTCTTTAATTTGATTAAGCAGTTTTTTTCTTACGTCTATAAAATCGTTTAGTTTG
>CAYYYD010000005.1:2410-15143 GCA_964475885.1 uncultured Christensenella sp. | reverse complement strand
TTCTTTAATTTGATTAAGCAGTTTTTTTCTTACGTCTATAAAATCGTTTAGTTTGTTTCTTTCTGCTTCTACCAAATTTTTAGGCGCTTTATCTAAAAAGCCCTTGTTTGCTAGTTTACCGCTAGCCCTTGCTATTTCGCTTTCTATATTGGCAAGTTCTTTTTTAAGCCTTTCGGTTTCTTTGCTTAAATCTACCAATTCGCCAAGCGGAATATAAAGTTCTGCGCCTGCAACCAACTGCGAAACGGTCTTTTCGGTAAGAACCGACTTGCTTTCTATAAACTCTATTTCCGAAACGCCTGCCAGCTTTTCTATATAAACCAAGCAGTTTTTAATAGGTTTCGGGTTTTCGGTTACGACGTACAACTTAACCTTTTTAGAAGGAACGGCGCCCGACTTTGCCTTAACGTTTCTTATTGCTTTAATAATTTCTTTAACCGGTTCTATTTCGTTTACCGCGTTTTTGTAGTTGAGTTTAGAATTGTATCTCGGGAACTCGGCAAGCATAATCGTCTTTTCGGCATTAGGAACATCTTTGTAAATTTTTTCGGTTATAAACGGAACGAACGGGTGTAAAAGTTTTAGTATTTTATCTAAAACGTGTACCAAAACGCTTACCGTATCGTTACGCTTTTTATCGTCTTCTCCGTACAAAACGGGCTTGGTAAGTTCTATATACCAATCGCAAAAATCGTTCCATACAAAATCGTACAGATTAGAAAGCGCAATACCCATTTCGTATTTTTCCATATTAACAGTAACGTCTTTAACCGTTTTATTAAGTTTGGTAATTATCCATTTATCGGCAGAAGTCAACTTACACTCGGAAATATCGCGTATTTGTTTTCCTTCGGCGTTAAGCAATACAAACCTAGAAGCGTTCCAGATTTTGTTCATAAAGTTACGCGCGCCTTCGATTTTTTCGTCGGAAAATCTCATATCGCTACCGGGCGCAACGCCGTTTATCAACGAAAACCTTAAAGTGTCTGCCCCGAATTTAGAAATTATTTCTGCGGGGTCTATTCCGTTTCCTAACGATTTACTCATTTTTCTACCCTGAGAATCACGAACCAAACCGTGTATCAAAACGTCTTTAAACGGAATACGCTTCATATGTTCTAAACCCGAAAATACCATACGCGCTACCCAGAAGAAAATAATATCGTAACCGGTAACAAGCACATCGGTCGGGTAAAAATAATTTAAATCTTCGGTATTGTCGGGGTATCCCAAAGTAGAAAACGGCCATAACGCAGAAGAAAACCAAGTATCCAACACGTCTTCGTCCTGAACAATTTTTGTTCCGCCACACTTAGGACAAACCTTTACATCTGTTTTAGAAATGGTCATTTCTCCACAGTCTTGACAATAGTATGCGGGTATTCTGTGCCCCCACCAAAGTTGACGAGATATACACCAATCCCTTACGTTTTCCATCCAATTAAAATAAATTTTAGAAAACCTTTCGGGAATAAACTTTACGCTTTTCTTTCTTACAACATCTATCGCAGGTTTAGAAAGCGGTTGCATTTTTACAAACCATTGTTTAGAAACGATAGGTTCTACCGTATGGTTACACCTGTAGCAATGACCTACGTTGTGATGTAAAGGTTCTATTTTTTCTAGTAAACCGAGTTCTTTTAAATCTTCTACTATTTGAGCCCTACAATCTAACGCCGACATTCCGTTATACTTGCCTGCAAGTTCGTTCATGGTTCCGTCGTCGTTTATTACCCTTATTACGGAAAGTTTGTGTCTAATGCCTACTTCGAAGTCGTTAGGGTCGTGCGCAGGCGTAATTTTTACCGCGCCCGTACCGAACTCTAATTCTACGTAATCGTCGAAAACAATAGGAATTTCTTTATTGACTATGGGTAAAACAAGCGTTTTGCCAACAAGATGCGCATACCTTTTGTCTTTGGGGTTTACCGCAACAGCCGTATCGCCCAGCATGGTTTCCGGACGAGAAGTAGCCACGGTCAAAAATTCGTCGCTGTCTTTTACGGGGTACTTGATATACCAAAGATTGCTGTCTTCTTCTACATACTCTACTTCGGCGTCGGACAAAGCCGTTTTACATTCGGGGCACCAGTTTATAATTCTGTCTCCGCGGTAAATCAAACCCTTTTCGTAAAGGTTTACGAACACTTCTTTAACGGCGCGAGAACATTTTTCGTCCATCGTAAAGGACAGCCTAGACCAATCGCACGAAGAACCGAGCAATTTTAACTGCTCGATAATTCTACCGCCGTACTTTTCTTTCCAAGCCCAAGCGCGCTCCAAAAAGCCTTCCCTTCCGACATCGTTTTTTGTAAGCCCTTCTTTTGCCATCTGTTCTACTATTTTAACTTCGGTGGCGATAGAAGCGTGATCGGTGCCCGGTAGCCACAACGCGCTGTAACCCTGCATACGCTTAAACCTGATAATGGTGTCTTGCAAAGTTTCGTCTAACGCGTGCCCCATATGAAGTTGACCCGTAATGTTGGGTGGCGGTATAACGATGGTAAAAGGTAGTTTGTTCGGGTCTACGTCTGCTTTAAAATACCCGTTTTGTTCCCATTCGGAATAAATATCTTTTTCGAATTCCGAAGGATTATAAGTTTTTGCCATATCCATAAGGCGTTCTCCTTTTTGTATACAGCAAAGATTATACTTTAATTTTTAAAATATGTCAATCGTAAACCCCAAATTATTGTCAAATAAAACGACTTTTTCATACTATAAACTATAAAAAAACATTTCGGAGAACAAAATGAAAAGATTTTTATCGTTTATAACTGCGTTGACGTTACTGATTTTTCCCTTTGCGGGGTGTAAAAAAGACGAACGCACCATAGAACTTAACGAAGTAACTCACTCGGTTTTTTACGCCCCGTTATACCTTGCCATAGAAAACGGCTACTTTCAAGAAGAAGGCTTAAATGTCAACCTGACTAACGGTGGCGGTGCCGACAATTCTATGACGGCAATACTTTCGAGCACGGCAGACATTGGGCTTATGGGACCAGAAACGGTAATTTACGTTTATAAACAAAACAAATCGGACTCACCCAAAGTGTTTGGTCAATTAACCCAAAAAGACGGCTCTTTTTTGGTTTCCAGAAAAGAAGAACCCGACTTTAAAATGTCAGACTTAAAGGGCAAAGAAATATTGGCGGGCAGACGCGGTGGCGTACCCGCAATGACTTTCGAATACGTTTTAAACCAACTCGGCTTAAAAAACAATACCGATTTTACGCTTAACTTTAACGTACAATTCAATTTGATGACAAGCGCGTTTATATCGGGAACGGCAGATTATTGTACAGTATTCGAGCCTACCGCTTCAGAATATCAGGCGCAAGGCAAATGGCATATCGTTGCAAGCGTCGGCGAACAATCGGGCGAACTTCCCTACACTTCTTTTATAGCGTTAGAAAGTTATATCGACAAAAACCCCGAAATAATAAAGTCCTTTTTAAAAGCCTTAAAAAAGGCGCACGATTATATAAAAAATCATACCGAATTGGAAATTGCGCAAAGTATCGTAAAACAGTTTCCGCAAACGACGATAAGTTCGTTAGAAACGTCGGTTAAAAATTACAAAAAAATAGACGCTTGGAAAACGGATTTGCAAGCAACCGAAAGCAGTTTCGACAGACTTCAAACGATTATGCAAAACGCGGGAGAACTTTCCGAAAAAGTAGAGTTCGACAAACTTGTAGACAATACGCTTGCAAAGGAAGTATTCGGCTAAAACAAAAATTTTTACGGCGGATAAAAAAAATGAAAAAAATCATAGAACTAAAAAACGTTACGCTGACGTACCAAACACCCGACGACGAAATAACCGCTATTCACGGTTTGACTTTCGATTGTAAAGAAGGCGAGTTTCTGTCTATAATCGGCCCGTCGGGTTGCGGTAAAACTTCTGTATTATCTATGATGGCAGGGCTAATAAGCCCGACTTCCGGTACTATAAAACTAAACGGCAAAGACGTTAAAGAAAACGATAGTTTGGGCTATATGTTTCAGAAAGACCACCTTTTTCCGTGGCGAACGATAGAAAAAAACATACTATTGCCGTTAGAAATAAAAAAGACGGACACAAAAGAAAACAGAGAATTTGCGTTATCTCTGCTAAAAAAATACGGACTGTACGAATTTAAAAACAAATTCCCCGACCAACTGTCGGGCGGTATGCGTCAAAGAGTCGCGCTTATAAGAACGCTAGTTTCCAAACCCGATATACTATTGCTTGACGAACCCTTTTCGGCACTAGATTATCAGACTCGACTGTCCGTTTGCGACGACGTTTACAAAATTATAAAAGAACAGAAAAAAACTACGGTTTTGGTTACCCACGACATATCGGAAGCAATCTCTATGTCAGACATAATCATAGTACTTTCCGATAGACCAGCAAAGGTGAAATCGGTTCATCGCCCTATAATAGATTTACCCACGCCCGTAGAACGCAGAGAAACACAAAAATTCGCAAATTGTTTTAAAGAGATATGGAAGGAATTAAACGAATGAAGAAAGAAACAAAACAATTGTCTTTCAGGCATGCGCTATATGTAAAAAAACTTAAACGAGAAAAATTTTTAGTCGTGCTTTTTCGTATTTCCCTGCTCGTTGTATTGTTAGCCGTATGGGAACTTTTAGCGCAAGTCGGAATTATAGACAGTTTTATTTCGAGCAGTCCGTCTAAGATAATAGTAACCCTAAAAGATTTGTTTGTCAACGACAACCTGTTTTACCACATAGGCGTAACGCTATACGAAACTTTACTCGGCTTTATAATAGCGGTAGGTTTCGGGTACGCAATCGCGCTTTGTTTGTGGTGGTCAGAACGCTTACGAAAAGTTTTAGAACCTTATATCGTCGTTCTTAACAGTTTACCTAAAATAGCGCTTGGCCCCATAATAATAGTATGGTTCGGAAGCGGAAGCAAAGCCATTGTTTTTATGGCGGTTTTAATAGGAATTATCGTTGCGATAATAACTATGCTTAACGGATTTTTAGCAACCGATAAAACCAAAATACTATTGCTTAAAACTATGGGCGCGACGAAATTTCAGGTTTTAACCAAACTCGTAATTCCCGGAAGCCTGCCGACTTTTATTTCTATGCTAAAAATAAGCGTAGGTATGGCTTGGATAGGTTCTATTATGGGAGAATACCTTGTATCAAAGGCAGGCTTAGGCTATTTAATTGTTTACGGCGGTCAGGTGTTTAAACTAGACTTAGTGATGGCTTCTACCGTTGTGCTTTGTATTCTTGCAACACTTATGTATTTTGCCGTCGCCTTGCTTGAAAAAACAATAATTAAATATAAAACTTAATAGAAATATCCACCCCTTCGGGTGGATATTTCTGTGGTAGATATTTCTAAATTTTAGAGCACCTTAACGAATTTAATACGGCAAGCAACATTACACCTACGTCGGCTATCATAGAAACCCATACGGGCAACCTAATAAACACAGAAAGAATCATTATTGCAAACTTTACCGTTAAAGAGCCGATTATGTTTTGCAACACCGTCGCCTTAGTCTTTTTAGAATGTTTTACAGATAACGGAATTTTGTTTAGATTATCGTCTAAAATAACCACGTCGGCTGTGTCTATTGCCACGTCGCTACCTATTCCGCCCATAGCTATCCCCACGTCGGCAACGGCGATAGACGGCGAATCGTTTATTCCGTCACCCACGTAAACGGTGGTTTTACTCGAATTGTCGACGATTTTCTTTAATCTTTCGGACTTTTGTTCGGGCAACAATTCAGAAACGACTTGGTCTACCCCTACACTGTTACCGACTATATCTGCAATATTTTTTTTATCTCCGCTTAAAACAATCGTTTTAGTTACGCCTAATTTTTTAAGGTTTATAACGCTTTGTTTTGCTTCGGGCTTTATTTTGTCTAAAATATAAATTTTACCTACGATATTGTCATCGACTTTTAAGTAAAGCACCGTACCGGGATAATCTTCTTCTTGCTTAACAAGGTCTTCGCCTACAAGTTTTTCGTTTCCGACGCACACCGTTTTACCGTCTACTCTACCTACAAGCCCCTTACCCGACACTTCTTTAAAATCTTCTACCTGCATAGACTTACCCGTATTTTTACAATCTAAAAATGCACCCGAAATGGGGTGAGAAGATTTTGTTTCCAACACACAGGCAAGCGCCGTTATTTCGTCTGTCGAATACTCGCTTTCGGAAACGACTTTGTCTATAACGAAGTTTCCGTAAGTAAGTGTTCCGGTTTTATCGAAAACAACCGTTTGGGTGCTTGCCAACCTTTCTAAGTATGCGCTACCCTTTACCAAAACGCCGTTTTTAGCAAGAGCACCTATTCCTATAAAAAATGCCAAAGGAACGGATATGACAAGCGCGCAAGGACAAGATATAACTAAAAACGACAACCCCTTGTATATCCACTTAGAAAAATTCATCGAGTCGAACAAAGGCGGTATTACCGAAATAAGCAACGCAACGGCAAAAACGACGGGAGTATATATTTTAGAAAAACTAGTAATAAACTTTTGACTTTTTGCCTTTTTAGACAAAGAACCTTCTACCGCAGAAACTATTTTTTCTACCGTACTGTCGCTATAATTTTTTACCGTTTTAATAACGACGGTTTCGCCCACATTAATAGAACCGCTATATACGTTTTGGTTAGATTCTATAAAACAAATCTTGCTTTCACCCGTTACGGCTTTAGTATCGAACTCGCCGTCAGAAGCAAACAAAACGCCGTCTATCGGCACCATTTCACCCTTTTTTACTTCTATTAAACTTCCAATCGGAACGTCTTCCGGCGCAACATCTTTTTTGCCGGAGCTGTCAAACACATGCACGATTCTTGTTTTTAAATTAGAAAGTCCCGCTATTTTGTTTTTAGAATTGGTTGTAGCAATACCTTCTAGCAGTTCGCCCAAAAAGTACAAAATAACTATCAAAGCGCCTTCGAATTTTTCGCCCAGAACAAACGCTAACACGGTTGCCGTAAGCATAAGCGTCATCTCGTTAAAAACATCACCTTTTTTTAACGCTTTAAAAGTGTTAATAACAAGTTCGTATCCGCAAACGATAGCAGATAAAATAAACATAATAAGTTCTGCCGTTTGGTTTGCAACAAACAAAGCACACAAAAATAACGCCACCGACAAAGCAATTTTAAAAATCTCTCCCTTAAATTCCGAAAGAACGCTTTTACTTTTTTCGGTAACTTTTTCGGTATGCTCGTGACAATGCCCGCAAGTACAACCTAACCCTTCTACGTGATGTTCGTGAACATCGTGTTCGTGAACGTCTTTTTTTAATTCTTCCATAACACACTCCTTTATCTTTTGTTTATAATATTATAATATACTAATATACTCTTTTGTTATAAAGGCAACTTTCGTTGCCTTTACGTTAAATATTATTTTTTACAAGCGTCTAAACAGAACAATCTTTATGCTTTAAAGCCGTAGATATTATAGAAACTACGTGCTCGTCGCTTAAAGAATACAAAACCTGATTTGCTTCTTTTCGGCATTTTAAAATGTGATTGTCTTTAAGTTTTCTTAAATGCTGAGAAATTGCCGACTGTTTTCCACCCGTTATTTCGCAAAGATGGTAAACGCAAAGTTCCCCTTCTAGTAAAGCAAGCACTATTTTCATTCTGGTAGGGTCGCCTAGCAAGGCAAAAATTTTACTTACTTCTTCTACCGTTTTTAAATATTCGGGCGAATTTACCAACCCTTCCCTTATTTTTTCGTGATTTTCTTTACAACACTTTTCCATAATCAGACACCTATATTAGTATTTACTAATATAGTATAACCCCGAAAAAATATAATGTCAAGCGTTTTTATAAAAGAATACAAATTATTCCGCCACGATTTTCGTTTACTATTCTTGTAAGAGTTCGACGCATTTTATTTTGCGTGTCTTTGGGAAGGGCGTTTAGTTTGCCGTTTAGCCCTTCGTTTACAAGGTCGTTAAGCGGTCTACCGAGCATATTTGTTTCCCAAATCGCAGACGGGTTGTTTTCGAATTTATCCATAATAAAATTAACTAGGTCTTCGCCTTGCTTTTCGGTACCTACGATTGGCGAAACTTCGGTGGAAACGTCTACTTTCATAATATGCAAACTCGGTGCCGAAGCTTTTAATTTTACACCGTATCTTCCGCCCTGTTTAACAAGAACGGGGTCTTCTAAATTCATTTCGTCTATTGTCGGAAAAACCACGCCGTAACCGTCCGTTTCCGCCTGTTCTAGGGCGTCTTTAATCTTTGCATATTTTCGTTTAGATTCGGAAAAGTCTTTTACGAAAGACATCAGTTGATAGTCTTCTTTTATCTCTTCGCCCGACAACTCCGATAAAACGTTGTAAAACAATTCTTCTTTAGGCGTTATACTGTATTCGGGCGTACCCGTGCCTAGTTTAATTTGTTTTACTTCTATCGGCTTAACGTTTTCGTCTTCGTCGAAAATATTGCATAAACAAGAAAAATCTCGCATCTTATTCATTTTGCACGAAGCGTCTTTTATTTTGTTTATTACGTCGGAAATTATGTAATTGTCCGAAGGTAAAGCCTGCATCCATTTGGGAAGCGTTACATCGAATGACGACATAGGAAATTCTAAAAGAATTTTTTCTAAAATTCCTTCTAGTTGGTCGGGCGACAACGTGCTGATATTAGCACAAACGACCGACACGCCGTACTTTTCTTCTAGTTCTCCTGCCAAAATTCTACATTCCTTAGAGTCGGGGTTAGAAGAGTTAAGCAAAATAACAAACGGTTTTTTAAGCTCTAAAAGTTCTTTTACAACCCTTTCTTCGGCAGGAACGTAACTTTCTCTGGGAATTTCGCCGAAACTACCATCGGTAGTAACAAGTATACCCACAGTCGAATAATCCGTTATAACCTTTTTAGTGCCTATTTCTACGGCTTCGGCAAAAGGAATGTCTTGGTCGCTCCACGGCGTTTTTACAAGTCTCGGTTTATCGTCTTCGATGTGCCCCGTTGCACCGTCTACCAAATACCCTACGCAGTCCACCAACCTTACGTTTGCGGTAGACTTGTTTTTAAACTGAACCTTAACCGAGTTTGCTGGCACGAACTTGGGCTGTGTGGTCATTATGTTTTTCCCCGAAGCAGACTGTGGCATTTCGTCTTTTGCAATTTGTTTTTGAAGTTTATTACTGATATTCGGCAACACGAAGTTATCCATAAACTTAGATATAAAAGTTGACTTGCCCGTTCTTACCGGACCGACTACGCCGATAAAAATATCTCCGCCCGTCCTTTCGGCAATGTCTTGATAAATGCTGTATTTATCCATAAAAAAGAAACCTCCCACATATTACACAAGTAATATATGAGAGATTTTTTTCGGTTATGAAAATTTATAAATTATTTATCTTGTAAATTTTTAGACTCGATTTCGGCGTTTTGCTGTTTTTGAGCAAGCTTTTTCGCTTTCATTTTAACGACCATTTCTTTAATGGAAGTCGGGTGTTCGTTGCCCGCAAGCATACGCTGAATATTTTTTTTGTGAGCAAACCAAGTAAAAAAACATATAAGAAATATAAGGACATTTGCGACGAAATTAAGAATTCTTACGGTCAAAACGGTCGAAGTGCCATAATATATATATAACCTTATCAAACTACTGATTGCCGGCGGTGTAATGGCAATAAAAGAACCCATTGCCCCAAACTCGGTAAAGTAAATAAAAAAACCTGCCGCCACAAGCGCCATTATAGCCACGCTTGCCCAACCCATTCCGTGAACTGATTCCGCAACCAAAAAAACGCCGATGGTAGACGCGATACCCTTTCCGCCCTTAAATTTTAAAAAGACGGGATAAATATGCCCCAGCACCGCACAAAAACCGCAAAGGTAAATACTTAATTCGCTAGCGACGAAATCGGTTCCGTAAAGCATACGGTTTTTAAAAAAGAAATACGAAACGAGAGTGGGCACGGCGCCTTTTAAAATATCCAGAAAAAAAGTTAAAAGCCCTAACTTTAAACCGAAATTCCTGCTCATATTAAGCGTGCCAGGGTTTCCGCTTCCCATATTTCTTATGTCGGTTTTTTTGAATTTAGAAATTAGTATCGCCCAGTTGATATTACCTATAAAATAACTTACAACGGCAAACAAAACCAAATAAAAATTAATCATTCTCTTCTTTATCCCTAACAGAAATTCTTATAGGCGTACCCGAAAAATCGAAAGCCTTTCTTATACAGTTTTCTAAATACCTTTTATAAGAAAAATGCATCAAAGTCGAATCGTTTACGAAAAGAACAAAAGACGGCGGATTGGTAGAAACCTGTGTAATATAATTTATTTTAAGTCTTTTACCGTTTACCGAAGGCGGTTCGCTTGCCCTTACGCAGTCAAAAATCATATCGTTTAATTGACCGGTAGATATACGCTTGCACGAATTTTCTAGCACCTTGTCGCAAAGCGACAAAACTTTATCAGACCGCTGACCTGTTTTTGCCGAAATGTAAACCGAAACGAAATAGTCCATAAATTTAAGTTCTTCGTTAAGTTTAACGTTATACTTGTTTATTGTGTTGGTGTCTTTTTCTATTAAGTCCCACTTATTCATCGCAACAACAGACGGTTTGCCCTGCTCGTGTATATAACCCAAAATTTTAACGTCTTGCTCGGTTATGCCTTCTTCGGAATCTATAATCATAACGCATATGTCCGCACGCCTTATTGCGCCCAACGAACGCAACACGCTATAATATTCTAGGTCTTCTTCTACGCTTCTTTTCTTTCTGATGCCTGCCGTATCTATAAGCGTATACTTTTTGCCGTTATACTCGAACAAAGTGTCTATCGCGTCCCTTGTAGTTCCTGCTATGTCAGACACAATCGTCCTGTCAAACCCCAGTAATTTATTACATAAACTTGACTTTCCTGCATTAGGCTTTCCGACAATTGCAATCTTTACGGAATCGTCTTCTTCTTTATCTCCTAAGCCGTCCAGTTTACTTACCACTTCGTCTAAAAGGTCGCCTATTCCCGTACCGTGTTCGGCAGAAATACCAAACGGTTCGCCTATACCCAAATTGTAAAATTCATACAATTTCATAGGGTCGTAATTGTCTAGTTTGTTTACAGCCAAAACAACGGGCTTACCCGACTTTCTTAATTTAAAAGCAACGTCTGTATCGGACGCGTTAAGCCCTGCCTTTGCGTCGGTAAAAAAAATTATTACGTCGGCGGTATCGATTGCGATTTCCGCTTGTTTTTGAATATGCTTCCACATTTGGTCGGTAGACTTTAATTCTAAACCGCCTGTATCGACAAGCGTAAAATACCGACCGCACCATTCTGCGTCGGCATAAAGCCTGTCCCTTGTTACACCGGGGAAGTCTTCTACTATAGATAATTTTTTGCCGACGACCTTGTTAAAAAACGTAGACTTACCTACGTTAGGTCTGCCGACTATCGCAACTAACGGTTTTGCCACTTTTATTTACCCTTATTTAATTACCCAAATGAGTACGGTAAACACAACAAAAATTGCTATACAAATCCAATAGGTTATTTTAAAACCCTTAGATTTCTTTGCTACAAAACCGTAAGCAGTTACACCTATAACTAAACAAACGCATAAATTCTTTATTGTATTTATAATGTTACTTAAAACGGCACCTAACTGAATTAAAGGCGACAAAGCGTCTAATATTTGCAAAAGTGCAACTGCGATAAGCGCTACAAAAGCAATAAAGCTAAGTAATTTTCTGTCTTCTGAACTCATAATTTCTCCTTGTAAATCTATTTTAATTTTTTTAATATATTTTCAAAATAATCGGGCAAATCGGCATTAAACACAACCTTCTTACCTGTCTTCGGATGAACGAACTCTAACGTTTTGGCGTGTAGCAATTGCCCGTTTAATTTGAATTTTTGGTTTTTATATCCGTATTCGGGGTCGCCGACTATCGGATGATTTATATGTTTTGCGTGAACTCTTATCTGATGAGTCCTACCCGTTTTTAACGAAAACTCACACAAAGTATAGTTTTGAAATCTTTTTAAAACCTTGTACTCTGTTATCGCTTCCCTTCCGCTTTCGGTAACCGCCATTTTGGTACGGTCGTTTTTGTTTCTGCCAATAAACGTGCTAATCGTTCCCGTATCAGATTTTAACACACCTTCTAGTAACGCCACGTAAATTCTTTTGCAAGTTTTGTTTTCTAATTGTTTTGCAAGTTTAAGGTGCGCATTGTCGTTTTTTGCAACGACCAACAACCCCGAAGTGTTTTTATCTATTCTATGAACGATACCCGGCCGTATAACACCGTTAATACCCGACAAATTATCTAACTTAAACAAAAGCGCGTTTACAAGAGTGTCGCCTTTTGTTCCGTTGCCAGCGTGAACGGTCATTCCCTGCGGTTTGTTTATTACCGCAACATCGTCGTCTTGGTAAACAATTTCTATCGGAATGTCTTTCGGTTTTACGTCCAAATCTTTTACGGGCGGAATTTCCACTTCTATAACGTCGTTTTCCGACACGGTTTTGTTTGATTTAACAGGCTTGCCGTCTATACATATTTTTCCGTCGTCAAACATTTTTTTTAATCGCGAACGAGTAAAATCACAAACATCTGCCAGATATACATCGGCGCGAACCTTACTTTTCGTCGTTACTCGATAAATCTTTTTTTCCATCTTTTTTCTTAAAAACGGCGTCTTTGTCTATAAACAAGAAAT
>CAYYYD010000005.1:0-2310 GCA_964475885.1 uncultured Christensenella sp. | reverse complement strand
GTTATAATCTTAAAAAAAGTTTGCGCCCAACTTTTACCTGCCAAAAAACTGAATGCCGAACCTGTATTTTCTGCATAAGAAAAATAAAAGAAATCTTTTATAACCTGAGTTTGACCGTTTTGCAGATACTTGTTTTTAAAATAGTACTTAGTCAGTTGGTCTATTGCAAGTAAAACCGCAAAAACAACTACGCTTAAAATTATATGAGTTATTCTTCTATCAGCCCTAGTTCTTTGCATAAATCCTCCAATTGTAGTTCGCCGGGATTTAACACTTCTTCTAAACTAAACCCGTTATCGCTTGTAGACGCTATGTAGTCTTCTATTTTAGTTTTAGGATTAAACACCTTAGAATCGTTTTGGAATTTAGCGGATACTTTATCGTCTAACTTATCTAAAACCGATTTAACATTTTTTGCCTTAAACAAAACGTTTAAATAGTCTGCCAAGTCTTTGGCTTCTTTTACGGCAGGATAAAGCGGATACTTAACGCTTAGTCTTTTAAAATAATCGTTCCATTTAGCGTAGAAATTTTTTAATTTTTCTACCGTCAGATTATATTGCAGTTCTGTTTTTTCTAAGGTCTTTTTTGCCTGAGATTCGGCGTCGATTAAGGCTTTGTCTATAAGAGCCTGCTTGGTTTTATAAATTTCTAATTCGCTTCGAAGAGTTTCTACTTCTTTAATAAGTTCTGAAATTCTTGCTTTTTGCTCGAACAGTTTGTTTTCGTATAAGGTCTCGTTGTCTTTTAAAATAAGTTCAACTTCTTTTTTGGCGTATTTTTTCTTGTTAAGTTCCAAAAAAAACCATCTCCTTAATTATGCGTTGTTACCCCTGATTTTATTAAGCATATCCCTTTTTAGTTCGTATAGCGCGTCCGAAAGGTCTACTTTATATAAATGCGGTTTATCTAAACGCTTATACTCGTCCCAAAAACTGTCTAGTTCTGTCTTTGCGTACTCTTTTATTTTAGAAAGAGCAGGCATTTCGTATACAAGTTTCCCTTCTTTAATAACGTCTATATGAAGCGGACGAACGGTATAGTCGGTAAACTCTATCTTTTTCCACCTTTCCGTCGGGTGCGTTAAAACAAGCGGTTTAGATTCGTCTACGGGTTTTTCGTCTCTCAAACATATAAAATCGGCTTCTGCTTTATTGGTTTTTTTGTTATACACCCTGTAAATATTTTTAAATCCGGGGTTTGTAATTTTTTCTACATTTTCGGATAATTTAATTTTAGGAACAGCGCAACCGTTATCGTCGTAAACGGCAGACAGTTTATATACACCGCCTAGCGCAGGCATATCCGCACTGGTAATAAGCCTTGTTCCTACGCCCCATATATCTATTTTTGCGCCCTGATTTTTTAGCGAGTTTATGGAATATTCGTCTAAATCGCCCGAAGCACAAATTTTTGCGTCGGGATAACCTGCTTTATCAAGCATTTCCCTTGCCTTTTTAGACAGGTATGCAAGGTCGCCAGAATCTAACCTTATACCTTTGGGGGTATAGCCTTTTTGTTTTAACTCGTCAAACACTTTTATTGCATTGGGAACGCCTTGTTTTAACGTGTCGTAAGTATCTACAAGCAATAAACAGTTGTCGGGATACACGTCTGCGTAAGCCTTAAAAGCCGTATACTCATCTTTAAAATTCATTACCCAACTGTGTGCGTGCGTGCCCGATACGGGAATATCGAACATCTGCCCTGCCAGAACATTAGACGTAGAAGCGCAACCGCCTATAACCGCCGCTCTCGCCCCGTAAATCCCCGCGTCGGGAGCTTGCGCGCGACGAAGCCCGAATTCCATAATAAGGTCGCCTTTTGCGGCATAGTTTACTTTTGCCGACTTAGAAGCAATAAGCGTTTGAAAGTTTATTATGTTAAGCAAAGCCGTTTCTATCAACTGCGCCTGCATTATAGGTGCTTTTACTGTTAAAATAGGTTCGCCGGGGAACACGACCGTTCCTTCCGGAACAGCGTAAATATCGCCGGTAAATTTAAACTCTTTTATATAATCGATAAATTCGTCGCAAAAAATACCAAGGCTTTTTAGGTACTCGACTTCTTCTTTACCGAACCGAAGGTTTAAAACATAGTCCACAGCCTGTTGCAAACCGCAAGCGATAGAATACGTAATCATACCGTTTTGACGGAAAAACAAGTCGAACACGGCAATCTCTTCTTTTCTGCCCTGTTTAAGGTAGCCGTTCATCATGGTAAGTTGATACAAATCGGTTAATAAAGTTAAATTTCTTTCGCTCATAGTTCACCTGTTACAGTAACCGCAAACAAATATATACAACGGTT
>CAYYYD010000004.1:5366-49932 GCA_964475885.1 uncultured Christensenella sp. | reverse complement strand
TGAACCTAAAAGAAATTATCTAGAATATATACAAAATTATTTTATATTAAAATCAGCGGAATTATTAAAGATATTAAAAGAATTGTGTATATAAGTTTTTACACCGATTTATTTATTGTAAACGTTTAGAATACTATAAATTATTTTATTTGATTTTTGTTTTCTTCGTTTTTGGAAAGACCTAGTAAATAATCAACCGATATATTATAATGTACGGAAATTTCAATTAACTTTTTTACTTCGGGATAATTTTTTCCGTTTTCCCAAAGAGATACCATAGATGTATCTACCTTTAATAATTGTGCTAAATCCGATTGCAGTTGGTCATTTTTTATGCGAATTTTTTTTAATCTTTTTCCAAAAATTTTTTTCATATATAAATCTTATTTTATATTGCATTTAAAACCGAAAGGCATACTCTCTATTGTTGCGAGACTCCCGACGGGGCGACGGGTAATTCGCCCCACAAACAACTGAAAAAGTTTGGTGTGTTAAACTAAAAGTTTTAAGTAAAACGGTAATGGTATAATTTACCCCGTTAAATAAACAAATCACCGCAGATATGCGGTGATTTGTTTGTAAATTCTTTTAGAATTCTTCTGATTTTTCTTTTTCTTCTTCAAAAGCTTTAAGAATAACTTTAATAAGTTCTTCTCTTACTTCGGTTTTAATGGGGTGGGCTATATCTTTATATTCGCCGTCTGCCGATTTTCTGCTAGGCATAGCGATAAAGTAGCCTTCATTCCCTTCGATAACCTTTATATCGTGTACAACGAAGCAGTCATCAAAGGTAACCGAAGCCACAGCTTTGAGTTTAGTGTCGTTTTTACGTACGATACGAACTCTTACATCGGAAATATTCATCTTTGTTACCTTCCTTAACATAAATTATGTTATATTTTATCACACAAAACAAACATTTTCAATATGTTTTTTAAAAAAATTGTAATTTTTTTAGTAAAAAACGCAAAAAAATGCCTGTTTTTTCATAATTATGTAAGTATGAATAAAAATTTTTTTATACAACCCGATAAAAAAATACATTTTATAGGCGTCGGCGGTGTTTCGGTAAGTGCGCTTGCGAAGTATTGTATAGGTCTGGGCGCGTCTGTAAGCGGTAGCGACAAGCAGTTGTCTGCCGTTACCGACGAACTTAAAACGTTAGGCGTAAAAATATATTTAGGGCACCATAAAAACAGCGTAATAGGTAAAGATTTGGTCGTATATTCTTCGGCTATAAACGAAAACTGCCCCGAACTCGTGTCTGCTGAAGAACACGGTATTAAAACTATGCAAAGGGGAGAGTTTTTAGGTAAAATTTTAGAAACCTATAATAACGTCGTTGCAGTTTCAGGCTCTCACGGAAAGACTACTACCACCGCAATGCTTTCGGAAATATTTATTGCAGGCGGGTTTAACCCCACCGTGTTTTTGGGCGGAGAGTATAAGGGGTATAAAAATTTTAGAAAAGGCGAAAACGAGTATGCCGTAACCGAAGCGTGCGAATATAAAAAGAATTTTTTAAAAATTACGCATACGTCAAGTATCGTGCTAAACGTCGACAACGACCATTTAGACAGTTACGCCGATATGGACGATATGAAAGACTGTTTTCGTCGGTTTATAGGCGACGGGCTAAGCCTTGTAAATGCCGACGACCAAAATTGCAAGCAGGTTTTTAATAATACCACGGCGACATTCGGAATTAAAAAAACGGCAACATTCAACGCTAAAAACCTACATTCGCATGCAAACGGGTACTCGTTCGATTTTTACGCCTATCAAAAGAAAATAGGCAATATTCGACTTAACGTTTTAGGCAGACACAACGTGTATAACGCGCTTGCTTCTTCGGGAATGGCGTACCTTTACAACGTTAAGTTTTCTGCGATAAAAAAGGGTTTAAAGAATTTTTGCGGTGTAAAAAGGCGCAACGAGTACATAGGTGATTTTTACGGCGCAAGCGTGTATACCGATTACGCCCATCACCCCGCAGAAATATCCGCCACGCTTTCTACATTTAACGCGTACGAAAAAAACACGCTTGTAATTTTTCAACCGCACACTTATTCGAGAACGAGAATTCTTATGAAAGATTTTACAAAAGTTTTAAGCGGAGTAGAAAACCTGATTATATACAAAACCTATTCTGCAAGAGAAGAGTACGACGCTTCGGGTAGCGGAGAAAGACTTGCCGAAAACTTAAAAAGCGTCGGGCGAGAATGTTTGTACAGCGACGACGTAAAAGATTTATTTCAAAAAACACAGGCGTATATACGAAAGGGCGTAAAAAAAATAGTAGTTCTGGGGGCGGGCGATATATACGATATTTTTAAAAAAACGACGTCGGGTTAGAATAAAATAAAAAAAATCGTAAAGTATGCGAAATAAGTTTGCAAAAATAAAAAAAATGGTGTATCATATAAATATAATTTTACAATAGGAGAATTTGGGCATATGGTACAGAAAAAAAGGAAAATTGCAATTTTAGGCACCGGAAACGTAGGTGCGACCATAGCGTATAACTTGGTTGTTCAGGGCGTTTGCTCGGAAATAGTTTTGGTAGATATTAACAAGGAAAAGGCAGAAGGCGAAGCATTAGACCTTTCGCAATGCGCCGCTTGTTGTCCTTCGGTAAAAGTATGGAGCGGTGAATATTCCGACGTAGCAGGTTCCGACTTCGTAGTAGTAACCTTCGGCGTAGGCAGAAAGCCCGGTCAGTCCAGACTTGACCTTGCAAACATAAATATAGGAATTTTAAAGAGCGTTATAGGTGACGTTGCAAAAATCGCTCCCGAAGCGCTTTATATCGTAGTTTCCAACCCCGTAGACGTTTTGACGTACGTTACTATGATGGACACTTGCTTAGACAAGAAACAGGTTATAGGTACGGGTACTTTGCTTGACAGTAACAGACTTAAACAGGCAGTTGCGGAATACTGCAAGGTAGACATCACCAACGTTACCGCATACGTATTCGGCGAACACGGAGACGCTTGTATGGTTCCTTGGAGTTTATGTACCGTTTGCGGTATGCCTATCAGAGAATACTGCACCAAGATTATGGGTGTAAAAGAAGCCGAATTGGAAACCGAACTCGAAAACATTTATACGGGTATGGTTGCCGCAGGTTCTAAGGTTATTAAGGCTAAGGGCGCAACGTTCTATGCTATTGCCGCTTCTGCCGTTCAACTTATTAAAGCGCTTGTTTCCGATACGGAAACCATTTTACCGCTCGCAACTTATTTAGACGGCGAATACGGTGCAAAAAATCTTTGCACGGGCGTTCTTTGTAAAGTAGGCGGTTCGGGATTTAAGCAAATCGTAGAAGTACCGCTTCCCGAAAACGAAATGAAATTATTCTCGGAAAAACTCGCTTCCTTAGACAATACGTTTAATGCGTTGGGCGTAAGAAAATAATTTAGATTTTACAATTTAACCTTAATAAAAGGGAGTAGTTGGCGCTGTAAAGCGTTCGAAGTATCGTCAGTACGGTTTATCCCGGTGCTTCGAAATCAAAAGATTTAACAAGACTTTTATCGTAGCGATACGGTAAAAGTCTTTTTTTAGGAGAAAATATGAAAATATTCGTGCTTATCGTTTTTATTGCCGTTTACGTTTTGATATTGGCTTTTCCGAAATACAAGGTTTTATCGTCGGGCGTGGCTTCGCTTCTTGCGGTCGGCGGTGTACTTATATTCGGTTATTCGGACTTTGCAACAGCTGTTTCTTCGGTTAATTACAACGTAATACTTATGCTTGTGGGAATAATGCTTACCGTCGGATTGTTTTCGGAATCGGGTATGCCAAACCGTCTTGCGGACAAGCTTATGTCAAAAATACCCAACACGCTTCTTGCGGTAATTATCATTTGTGTGTTAAGCGGTGTAATTTCCGCATTTGTAGATAACGTGGCAACCGTACTGATGCTTGCGCCCATAGGTTTGGCATTTAGCAAAAAGGCAGACATATCTCCCGTTCCCGTTATTATAGGAATTGCCGTTTCTTCTAACCTGCAAGGTGCGGCAACGCTTGTGGGCGATACCACGTCTATAATGCTGGGCGATTACGCTAATATGAGTTTTATCGACTTCTTCTTTTTAGACGGAAAGCCTTCTGTGTTTTGGGCGGTAGAATTGGGAATGTTGCTTACTATACCCGTACTGTACTTTATATTCAGAAAGCATAACAAACGCATTTGCATAACGTCAGAAAACGTTGCCGTAACCACGTACGTTCCCAGCGTATTGCTTATACTTAATTTGGTTTTGCTTGTGGCTACTTCGTTTATACCCGACAAGCCGGAAATTACCAACGGCGTTATATGTATGGTAATAGGCATAGCAGGTTTCGTTTACTATGTTATTAAATTTAAAACCAATGTATTAGAATCGGCAAAAAAACTTATCGACTTAGAAACGGTGCTGTTTTTATTCTTTTTGTTTATTTTGATATTCGCCGTAGAACAGGTCGGAATTATTGCCGATATAAGTAGTTTCTTTGCTAAGCTTGGCAACACCAACATATTTTTATTGTACACGGTAATAGTATTCGGTTCGGTATTTATTTCGGCGTTTATAGACAATATTCCGTATGTAGCGACAATGCTTCCGGTAATTTCGTCGCTGTGTTTAAGCCTTCCCGATGTGTCGCCCTATCTTTTGTATTTCGGGCTTTTGTGCGGGGCAACGCTTGGCGGTAACATAACTCCCGTCGGCGCTTCGGCAAATGTCGTGGGGATAGGAATTTTAAGGAAAGAAGGGTACGAAGTGTCTTCGAAAGACTTTTTTAAAATCGGTATTCCGTTTACGCTGGTTGCCGTGTTAGGCGCGTATGTACTTGTATATCTGGTTTGGGGTTTATAATTTAAAAAGGTAAAGGCTAACGAAAAAATCGTTAGCCTTTAAGTTTGAATTTTTGTTTAACCGTTTGCAATAAAAAAGTTTTAGTAAACTTCTACGCCCGATGGCGAAAACATAAAAATATTTTTTTCCATTTCGTAAACACCGCCGTTCAGCGCGTATACCGCGCCCGACAGCATATCTAAAATTCTAACCGCCGTTTCGGTTTTTAGTTGGGTTAGGTGTACGATTGCCGTTTTGTTGGCTTTAAGACAGTCTATAATAATTTCTACATCTTTATAAGAAGTGGGCGAAAAGACAGATACGGGACCTTTCTTTTGCATATCGTGTTGAAAAGCCTGTTCTTCGTCTGTTCTTTTAGAAAGCCTTTCGGACTTGGTTTCCTTTCCGAATAAATCAAACAACCCCATTATCGTTTTCTCCGTAATCTCTTTTTCCGAATATAAGACTGCCTATGCGAATAAGGTTACTGCCGTTTTGTATTGCGATTTTATAATCGGAACTCATACCCATAGACAGGTACTCGAAATTTTTATCTTCTTTTTTTATTGTATCATAAATCTCGCGCATTTGCAAGACCAGATTTTTAAGCAATTCTTTATCGTCGGAGCGGGGGAGCATTGCCATAAGCCCCTTAACTTTTACGCCTTGTAAAGTAACCGCCTGTCTGTAAAAGGAAATTGCGTTTTCGGGCGTCGCTCCGCTTTTAGAAAGTTCGCCCCCGACGTTAATTTCCAGCAAAATATCCTGAACGACGCCGAGTTTTTGCGCCTGAACGGAGATTGCGTTTGCAAGTTTTAGGCTGTCTACCGAATGAATTAACTGCACTTTACCGACCAGATACTTTACTTTGTTTGTTTGCAAATGCCCGATAAAATGTTGGTCGGCACCTATAATTTTGTCGGTTTTCTCTTTAAATTCCTGAACCTTGTTTTCCGCCACGACCTTAACACCGCAACTTATCGCAAGGTTTATCGTTTCGTAAGGAACGGTTTTGGTTGCGCCGACAAGCGTAATCTTTTCGCCTAGATTATTGCCGACCGAAATTTCCGATAAAATTTTATCTAGATTTTCTTTTATAAACATTATTTTGCGTCAATGACGTCCTTCATATTATAAAGCCCGTTCTTTTTTCCGTAAATGAACTTTGTGGCTTTTAGCGCGCCGAAAGCAAAAACTTTTCTGTCCGACGCGTGATGAGAAATGGTTATCGTTTCGTCTTGTCCAGCAAAAATTACATCGTGTTCGCCTACGATGTTTCCGCCACGAATAGCGTGAATACCTATTTCGTTTGCGTCACGCTTTCCGACCATACCGTTTCTGCCGTAAACATAATACTTGTTTTTGTCTACCGATTTAACGGCGTCTGCAAGCATAAGCGCCGTACCGCTGGGGGCGTCTACTTTCATATTGTGGTGCTTTTCTATAATTTCCACATCAAATCCGGTAAGATTTTTTACTGCCGTTTTTACGAGTTCGACAATAACATTTACGCCTAGCGACATATTAGCCGAACGGAAAATAGCGTTAGATTCGCTTGCCTTGTTTATTTTTTGTACGTCTTCTTCGGTGTACCCCGTAGAGCACAATACCGCCGAAGCGCCCGTCTTTTTTATAAAATTCAAAATACCGTCTAGCGTTTTTGCCGACGAAAAATCTATTACCACGTCTACCTGTTCGGTAACTTTGTCAAAACTGTCGTAAATGGGTATAGGGTAGTCGGTAGCGGTAACTTTGTCTATACCGCAAACGGCGGTAACGTCTTGGTCGTCTTTTATTGCCGACAAAACGTTTGCGCCCATTTTACCCAGCGCTCCGCTGATAAGCACTTTAATCATATTCTCTCCTTTATGCTAAAACCGAAGTCGGTTAAAATGCGTTTCATCTGTTGTTGATGTTCGGGTTCTAATTCTGTAAGCGGTGCTCTTAAAATACTGCTTCCTAACCCGATATATTCTATGGCTTTTTTTACGGGAATGGGGTTTACTTCGCAGAACATTATATCTATAAGCGGTAACAGTTTTTCTTGTAAAAGCGTGGCTTCTGCGTTTTTGCCCGAAAAATAAAGTTTAGCGACGTCGCTTACTTCTTTGGGCGCAACGTTGCTTGCAACCGAAATAAGCCCCATAGAACCGATAGACAGCATTGCTAAATTCAAATTGTCGTCGCCCGAGTATAACGCCGTTTTTCCGCGTATAAGTCTTGCTGTTTCACAAATCTGCTCCATATTACCGCAGGCTTCTTTTATACCGCCTATGTTTTTGTTTTCGGCTATTTCCGCCATAGTGGTAGGTAAAATGTTTACGCCCGTTCTTGCGGGAACGTTATAGCAAAGTACGGGAATGTCTATGTTGTCGCAAATGTCGTTATAGTATTTAACAAGACCTTTTTGCGTGCATTTGTTGTAGTAGGGGGTAACTACCAGCAACCCGTCGGCGCCGATTTTTTGTGCCAACTGACTTTTTTCGATTGCATGTTTGGTACAGTTACTGCCCGAACCTAAAATAAATTTTACTCTGCCTGCTATTTTATCGTAAGAAAATTTAGCGATTCTGTCGTATTCTTCTTCGGTAATGGTCGGCGCTTCGCCCGTCGTACCCAAAATGCAAAGCGCTTCTATACCGTTTTTAATTTGGTATTCGATTTGCCTTTCCAGTGCATCGTAGTCTATGCCGTCTTGTGTAAAAGGCGTTATCATTGCGGTACAAGTACCGCGGAAAATAGTTTTATTCATCTTTCACCTGAAATTATTTATTGTATTGGTCTTTTACCGCACCTAGTTCTATCGCTTTTTCGGCTATTTGAACGGCGTTTGTGGCGGCGCCCTTTCTGATATTGTCGGCGACAACCCACATATTTATACCGCTAGGTACGGTGTCGTCTAGTCTTAACCTTCCTACGAACACTTCGTCTTTGTTTTCGGCGGTTAAAGCCATAGGATATTCTAACTTAGAAACGTCGTCTTGTACGACTATGCCTTGCGTGTTAGACAAAATTTCTCTGACCTGTTCTATCGTACAGGGTTTTTCGAACTCTACGTTAATAGATTCGCTGTGCCCGTAATAAACGGGAACGCGTACGCAGGTAGCGGTGATTTTCATATCCCAATCGCCCAAAATCTTTTTTGTTTCGAAAATCATTTTGTCTTCTTCTTTGGTGTAACCGTTATCCATAAACACATCTATGTGCGGAATACAGTTTCCGAAAATGGGGTAGGGGAATTTTTGGGGCGCTTCTCCACAGATACCGCCCTTTAAATCGTTAAATCCTTTTACGCCTGCGCCCGATACCGCCTGATAGGTCGAGTATACTATACGCTTAATTTTAAACGCTTCGTGCAAGGGCTTTAACGCGACTACCGCCTGAATGGTCGAACAGTTGGGGTTTGCTATTATATTTTTATGATTAAGTATTTCGTTTGCGTTACATTCGGGAACGACGAGCGGAACGTTTTCGTCCCTTCTCCATGCGCTGGAATTGTCTATTACCAAAATGCCGTTTCTTGCGAATATCGGCGCAAATTCTTTACTTGTGTCTCCGCCGGCAGAGAAAAGCGCCAAGTCTATGTTTTTGCCTTTTATGTTTTCTTCGGTCAGTTCTATAACGGTGTGGGGCTTGCCCATAAAATAAATAACCGAACCCGCCGATTTTTTAGATGCGAAAAGATAATAATTTTCTACGGGTAAATTACGTTCCGTCAAAACGTCTAAAAACTTTCTTCCTACCATACCGGTAGCGCCTACTACTGCCACGTTGTACTTTTTCATTGAAGTTCTCCAAAAAAATTTATGATTTAAGTTTAGCAAAATAACTTTTAAATGTAAAGTTTTTTTAATCAATATAGCGTTTTTATTTGTAAAAATCTGTATTTTGTTATACACTATATATGTAAAAATTTATTCTTACACGGGTGAAGTATGGCAAAAAAAGGTTTAAAGGGTTTGGTAAACAGGCTTGTCGAAGGTAAAGAAAAGTCCGAAGATTACGCTAGGGCTAGTCTTCCGTCTAACAGATGGGAACTGTTTTGGGATATTTTTAAAGGCAGGTTCGGTAAACTTATTATCGTAAACCTTTTGGTTTTGCTGTTTTTTATTCCGGTAATATTGCTGTTTTTTTACAGGTACCTAACAATCAGCGCGTACGGTATGTCTTATCCGTACGGTCAGGTTTTCGGCGTGGGGTATATGGCGCCCAACTCTTTAATAGGTATGTCCGAAAACATAATCGTCAACGTAAACACTTCGTTGTATCTGCTTTTGCCCGTTGCGATGATGATTGCTTCGGTCGGTATAAGCGGTGGCGCATACGTAATTAGAAACATGGTCTGGACGGAAGGTGTTTTCGTAGCCAACGATTTTTGGCGCGGTATCGCTAAAAACTATAAAAAGGTCGTGTTGGTATCGCTGATGTTTTCGGTGGTGTTTTATGTTACCTTTTCGGTCGACGCAATGCTTTCGCAGATGTCGGTTTTAGGTTCTTTGTCGCCTTGGCTCGCTTCGGTGCTTAAAGTGTTAATGTACTTTGTGTTCGGTATTTATTCGGTAATGTCTATGCATATGATTACTATGACCGTTACTTACGAATACACTTTTTTTCAGTTATTTAAAAACTCGTTTTTGTTTACCGTCGGCTTGTTTCCGCATAACGTGTTTTTCGGATTTCTTGCAATGTTGCCGTTTATACTTTTTTCTATCGACGCCACGTTGCTAAAAATAATAGCGGTCTTAATTATTTTGCTGATAGGTTTTTCGTACGTACTGCTTATCTGGACGGATTTTTCGCAGTGGGCATACGACGGGTTTATCAATCAAAAAATCGGCGCAAAGAAAAACAGGGGTATTTACGAAAAAGTCGTTGACGAAAAGAATAAACAAAATCTTAAAAAATACAAACAGCAGGTCGATTACGCTAAATATTCGGCGCGTAATTCTCGTCCGATAAAACCCATTACCGACGACGAACTGCAATTAAGGGAATTGCCCGCTTCGTTTAACCGCGAAGACATAGAAAAACTTAACGAAAGCAGACAGGCTATTATAGACGATAATTTGCGCTATATAGAAGAACGCAAAAAAGAACT
Organism: uncultured Christensenella sp.; assembly: GCA_964475885.1. Taxonomy (GTDB): domain Bacteria; phylum Bacillota; class Clostridia; order Christensenellales; family Borkfalkiaceae; genus UBA1259. Next base: position 39,990 of record CAYYYD010000004.1, on the reverse strand, counting down.
CGAATCGCAGACGTTCGACGGGAAAACGGTTAGTCAGTTAGAAGACGAACGCCAAAAACGTATAGAAAAGGCAAAGAGAGAACTTGCCAAACGCAGAAAAAAATAAAGTTTCGTTTTGGGTAAAGTAGCCGACGTACGTCTTTACCTAGGTTAATTTTATTACCGTTCGGAGAAGAAATGAACAAACTTTTTAAATCTTTGATTTACAACGACGAAATATCTTTATCGGTTTTAGACACGACCGAAATGGTAAATCGCGCAATAAAAATTCATAGTCTTACGCCTGTAACCGCCGCTGCGTTCGGAAGGACTATTACCGCTTGTACGTTTATGGCAAGCGGACTAAAAGACCAACGAGACAAGTTGTCGGTAACCATTGCCGGCAACGGACCGATAGGCAAAATTACCGTATGCGGTAACGGAGATTTACATATGCGCGGTTACGTAGACAACCCGTTTGTAGACATACCGTTAAAACCTAACGGAAAACTGGACGTTTCGGGTGCGGTAGGTACCGACGGCAGAATTACCGTTATTAAAAGTATGGGGCTTAAAGAACAGTATTCGGGAAGCGCAAAACTCGTCAGCGGAGAAATAGCAGAAGACTTTACTTCTTACTATGCGTTAAGCGAGCAACAGCCCACCGCAATGGCTTTGGGCGTAAAAATAGGCAAAACGGGTAAGTGCATAGGCGCGGGCGGTGTGATAGTTCAGCCGTTGCCGTTTGCGACCGAAGAATCTTTAACTAAATGCGAAACGCTTATGAACGAGTTTACAAACGTTTCGTCTTTAATAGAAAAAATCGGTGCCGAAGGAATAATGCAAAAGTATTTTCCGCAAACGCAATACAACGAATATATGCCCAAGTATAAATGTTTGTGTTCTAAAAATTACATTAAGGGCATTATTACGTCGCTGGGCAAAACCGAAATAGACGACATAATAGAAAAAGAACAAAAGATAGAAGTTAAATGCGAGTTCTGTGGAAAGAACTACGTTTTTACAAAAGAAGATACGGATAAATTGTTTGAAAAATGCAAGAAAAAATAATAAATTTCCCTACCGATTCAAAAAAATATAGGGATATGGCAGAAAAATTTAATCGAGAAGAAAAGTTTTTAGAAGCGTTGGGGGTATTGTTTACCGCCTTAAAGTTTAACCCCGAAGACTACGAAATTTTATCGGACATTGCCGATACTTATGCCCATATGGAGTTGTACGAATACTCTAACAAGTATTGGTTTAAATATCTAGAAATCGCGCCCGAAGACAAGCGTGGCGACGCATACGAAGAACTAGCCATAAACTATTTTTATTTAGACAACATTTGGGCTACGAGTTACTACTTTCGCTTAAAAGCGCACACCGACGGGAGCATTCCCAGAAACGTGCTAAACGAAGACCTGACGGAATTTTTAAACGAAAGTTTAGACATTCGTTCGCTTTATCATATAGCCTACCCGTACGACCGCGCAGATTATTCTTCTAGTATAAAAGCGGGTAAACGCGCTTGTTCGGCAGGCGACTTTAAGTCGGCTATAAAAATACTTTCCGCCGTTCCGATGGAGTGTTTGGGCGAAGAAGCCTGCGGAGACCTTACCGTTTCTTATTTAATGTCGGACGAAGAAGAAAAGGCGATAGATACTTGCAAAGAAAGTATAAAGGTGCACGGTAAAAACGTTACGGCGTACTGCAATCTTTCTTCTATTTACTTTACCAAATACGATTTCGAAAAAAGCGAATACTATTACCGAAAGGCGTTATCGGTTAGAAAAAAAGTTAAAGGCGAAGAGTGTCAAATAGTTACTTGTGCCATAGAACAAGAAGACTATCCCACCGTTTTGGACTGTATGTCTTCGATATTAAAAGACAAGCCTTACGACCCGTTAATGTGGTATTTTTACGGCGTGGCTCAAACAAACTGCGGTAATCTGGAAGCAGGGGCAGAAGCTTTTAAAATGGCGTACAGAATCAATCCCGACGACATATTCAGTTTTTATTACGCCGATTATATAGACTGTTTGGCAGAATACGGCGTAGACCTAAGAAGGGCGCTTCCGCTTAGTTTCGATAAGGTTTATCCAAAAAGCGTAGAAAAAGAGTACAAAAAGTTTTTGCGCGAAATAAAAACCGAAAACGCTTCGGCCGTTATGAAAAACCCCGAAAACCGCGAAAAGATTTATTGGGGCGTTAAGTACGGCGACGAAAAAATCGCTAAAAAATGTATAACCGTAATAGGGGTTTCGGGCAATAAGCACGGCGAAAAATTTTTGTTGGACTTGCTTATAGATTCGGGGTTCGACGACGGCATAAAACATATCGTTTTGTTTACGCTTTTGTCTTGCGGTAAAAGGGGTAGTTTCGGTGTGGTCGTAGAGCATAATTACGTAAAAGTAAAAACTCGTAAACTTGTTTTCGATGATAAGCCCGACCGCGTAATATACCTTTCGGCATACGCGCTTTGCGTTTCTAAGGCGGTTTTTATGGGTGTTCAAGACACGGAAAAAATCGCGTTTACCGTAAATAAAGTATACAAAAAATACGCCGATAAAATAGGTTTAGACAAGTATCGTATAGAAGATATTTCCGCATTCGTATTTTATTCTTGTTCGTTCAGGCGTTACAACGACGTTAAAAAGATAAGTCGGGTTTTCAGCGCGGACGAAAAAAGGGTTAAAGAGTTGATAGGTTTGACAGAAGGAGAATAGTATGATAAAAATTTTAGACTTAGACGCAGTGTTCGATAAATATATTTCCGATTACGTTTATAAAAACGTCGGCAAGGTAAAACCCGAAGAAATAGAAAACAATATACCCGTGTTGTACTCTAAATTCGGCGACGAAAAACTAGACGTATTAGACGGCAAAACGCCTAACACCTATTACACGGAATCCGGTGCCGAAGAACTTTTGTCGGTGCTAAAACGTCATTTAACCGACGGCGTAGCAGTGTCCGATTTTTTATGCGAAGCAATTATATCTAACCCCGATTCGGGTGCGGTTATAGGCAAAATTCTAGGTCAAGACAACGACGAAGAGTATACTTTGTATCTGTTAAACATTTTGTCGGACATAAACGGAGAGTTGCCTGCGTCCAGACTTTTAGAGTTCGTGCTGTACGATTACGGCGAACCGATAAGGGAAACCGCCACTTCGCTTTTAGGCAAGGCGTCGGATACCGTTAAAGAGCAGATACTCGCTACCTTTAACGACGCGTCCGAAAGCGTGAAAGCCGACCTTACGGACATACTTTCTAACTGTTCTAAAGATGACAGGGTGTTCGATATTTTAACGTTGCAGTTTGTAAAACACCCCGAAAACGTTCCGCTTTACGCTTCGTATTTAACCAAGTACGGCGACGAAAGGGCGTTACCGTTTTTGCTTACCGCAATCGAAAACGAAAAAATAAGTTACCCCGATTTCGAAGAATTAAGGTTTGCTATAGAATCGCTTGGCGGAGAGTATACTAAGGAAAGGGATTTTTCTAAGGACAAGTACTACAAAAAAATTAAGCAATAAAACACGGCAAAGCGTTTGCGTATAAAAACCGCGTATTCGGTTATAATAATCGTACGGGTAATACGGAGGTGCGTATGTCTAAAAAGAAAAAAACGAAAATAAAAAAACTTACCGACGAAGAATACGGGCAGTATTTAATGGCGTTAAAAGACGAAACTCCGCCTTCGGCGATAAAAAAACTTCAAGAAGAAGATTGAAAATTTCTCTGCCACGGCAGAGAAATTTTTTTATTCCCTTGACAAGGGGTGTAAAAAAATGTTATAAACGTAGTGGAAATTTTTTAAAGGTTTTAAGTAAATGATAGAAATAAAAGAAGTAAAAACCAAAAGACAAATAAAACAGTTTGCGTCTTATCCGCTAAAACTTTACAAAAACTGCCCCTATTACGTTCCGTCGATTTTATCCGACGAAATAAACATTTTTAATCCTAAAAAGAATTTCAGGCTTAAAAACACTCGATTAAAAGCCTTTCTCTGTTATAAAGACGGCGTTCTGTCGGGAAGGGTAGTCGGGCTTATAAATTCCGAATACAACAACATTACGGGCGTTAAATACATAAGGTTTTCTAGACTAGACGCCGTAGACGACCTAGAAGTTTTTAGGGCGCTTATCGGTGCGGTAGAAGAATTCGGCAGGCAAAACGGTATGCAGGTTATACACGGGCCGTGGGGTTTTACCGACCAAGACAGGGAAGGTTTGCTTACTTTCGGGTTTGACGAACGCAGTACGTATTCTACGGCGTACTCGTACGACTATTATCCTAAACACTTGCAGGCGTTAGGCTTTAACGACGAATCTAAATGGATAGAATACAAGTTTACCATTCCCGATACCCCGTACGAACATATTTCGGGCATTTGCGAAAAACTTAAAAAAAGGCACAAACTAAAAGACATTGCCGATACTATGAGCGTAAAAGAAATAGTAAAACAATACGGTCATAAGTTTTTCGACGCGGTAAACGAAACTTACGGGCATTTAGACGGCTACGTACCCGTAGAAGGCAAGGCGGTAGACAATGTGTTAAAGCAGTTCGGCACTATCGCAAACGGCAGATACATAAGCATTTTGGTAGACGAAAAAGACGACATAGTTGCGTTCGGCGTGGTAATTCCGTCTATCGCAGACGCGCTTATTAAAAACAGGGGCAAACTTTTACCCTTCGGGTTTATAGGCATTCTTCATGCGATAAAAAAACCCAAGCAGTTGGAAATGGCGCTTATCGGCGTAAGAAAAGAATATCAGAACGCAGGGTTAAATTCCATTATAATAAGCCGTATAATGAACAACGTAGTTGCCGACAAAATAGAACTTATAGAATCTAACCCGATGTTAGAGTCTAATTATAACATTCAGCAACAATGGAAGTTCGCCACAAGCGAAATACATAAAAGGCGTCAGACCTATAAAAAAGAAATTTAGATTGTTATTCGGTAAAAAGGTAAAGAGATTTGAAAAAACAAGTCTCTTTATTTATTTTTTAAATCAAAAACCTTGAAAAAGTACGCCGTATATGATATACTCTATAAGTAATATTTTAAATAGCATCAGGTGAATTATGGAAAGAGTTTGTTTAAAAGACTTGTTTAAAAAGACAGAAACGTTTTTGTCAAAGCCGGTTACCGTTTGCGGTTGGGCAAGGACTATAAGAGATTCTAAATCTTTCGGGTTTATAGAACTTAACGACGGTTCTTTTTTTAAGAACTGTCAGGTAGTTTTTGCAAGGGAAAACGTAAGCAATTACGACGAAATCGCAAAGCAGAACGTCGGCGCTTGCCTAAAAGTAGTGGGCAAGGTGGTTTTTACCCCCGAACGCAACCAACCGTTTGAAATCAGTGCGGAAAGCGTAGAAGTGTTAGGAACTTCTTCCCCCGATTATCCGTTGCAGAAAAAACGCCATTCGTTAGAATATTTAAGAACGGTTGCGCATCTCCGCCCCAGAACCAACACCTTTAACGCGGTGTTTAAAATAAGAAGTCAGGCGGCGTTTGCCATTCACGAGTTTTTTAACAAGCGCGGTTTCGTGTATGTTCATACGCCCATTATTACGGGAAGCGACTGCGAAGGCGCCGGCGCTATGTTTCAGGTAACCACCTTAGACCTAGACAATGTTCCTACGGTAGACGGCGTTACCGATTACAAGCAAGACTTTTTCGGTAAAAAGGCAAGCCTTACCGTTTCGGGGCAACTCGACGTAGAAAACTTTGCAATGGCCTTTTCTAACGTATATACTTTCGGGCCGACATTTAGGGCAGAACATTCCAATACCGTTCGCCACGCCGCAGAGTTTTGGATGATAGAACCTGAAATGGCTTTTGCGGATTTGTCCGACGATATGGATTGCGCCGAAGATATGGTTAAATACATAATCGCAAACGTTATGGAAAATTGCGAAGAAGAAATAAAGTTCTTAAATCAATTTGTAGACAACGGCTTAATTGCAAGGCTGAATAACGTTAAAGACAGCGAGTTTAAGCGTTTAACCTACACCGAAGCAATAGAAATTTTAGAAAAGGTTAAAGACCGCTTCGACGCGCCCGTGTATTGGGGCGTAGACCTTCAAAGCGAACACGAAAGGTATATTACCGAAGAAGTGTTTAAAAAGCCGGTATTCCTTACCGACTATCCCAAAGAGATAAAGGCGTTTTATATGCGCCTAAACGACGACAAAAAAACCGTTTCGGCAAGCGACCTTTTGGTTCCCGGTATCGGCGAACTTATAGGCGGAAGCCAGAGAGAAGAAAGGCTTGACGTTTTAGCCGAAAGAATGAAAGAGTGCAACCTAAACGAAGACGATTACAAGTCGTATTTAGATTTAAGAAAGTACGGCGGTGTGGTTCATTCGGGTTTCGGCTTAGGGTTCGAAAGAATGATTATGTACTTAACGGGCATTTCCAACATAAGGGACGTACTGCCTTTCCCGAGAACGGTCGGAACGTTAGAAAACTAACGGCATTAACTTAAAATTCGTAAACGGGTAACTTAAACGTTAAAAGGAAAAAGAAATGAAAAAGATTTTAATAGACGCGTTCGGCGGAGATTATGCGCCGAAAGAAGCGCTTGCGGGAACAATTCTCGCATTAAAAGAGAGAGAAGATTTTATTGCCGTTTTGGTCGGTAAAGAGCAAGAAATAAAAGACGGCTTAAAAGAGTATTCGTACGACGCAAGCAGGGTAGAAATAATAAACGCCGACGAAGTTATTTCTTGCGAAGAAGAACCCACGCTTGCCGTAAGAAAAAAACCTAACAGTTCCATTTGCGTGGCATTTAAAGAACTAAAAGAAAATCCGGAAACGGACGCATTCGTTTCGGCAGGCAGTACGGGTGCGGTTTTGGTAGGCGCAACGCTTAAACTCGGCAGGCTTCAGGGGTTAAACCGCCCTTCGCTTGCACCCATACTTCCCACTAACATAGACGGCAAAAACGTCGTTCTTACCGACTCGGGCGCAACGCCCGACTGCAAGCCGATAAACCTTTGTCAGTTTGCCGTTATGGGAAGCGTTTACGCAGAATCTTTGGGCGTAAAAAATCCTAAGGTCGCGCTTTTGTCTAACGGTGCGGAAGACGAAAAGGGCAACGCCTTAAATCACGAAGTCTTTCCTGTGCTTAAAAGTATGAAATCGATTAATTTTGTCGGCAATGTAGAAGCAAGGGATATTTTGTCGGGCGACTACGACGTAATAGTATGCGACGGGTTTTCGGGAAACGTTGCCTTAAAGGGTATGGAAGGCGTTGTAGGTGTTTTGTTTTCGCAGTTGAAACAAACCATTTATTCTTCGTTTAAGGGTAAAATAGCAGGGCTTATGTTAAAAAAGTCTTTCAAAGAACTTAAAGATAAAATGGACTATAACAAAAAAGGCGGTGCGCTTTTCTTGGGCGTAAACAAAACGGTAATTAAATCTCACGGCTCGTCTAAACGCGAAGCGTTTAAAAATTCTATTTTGCAAGCCGTAGAATGTTCTAATAACAACGTAACGCAAAAGATAAAAGAAAAACTCGATTCCGAAAAAATAGATTTCGGTGTTTAGTATGGCGATTTTCGATATAGACGGTTGCGAAAGCAAGTTGGGTTATAAATTCAAAAACAAAATGTTACTAAGGCAGTGCTTTACTCATTCTTCTTACGGGTACGAGCACGGCGAGCCCAACAACGAACTTTTAGAATTTTTCGGGGACTCGGTGCTTCAATTCGTAGTAACCGAATACCTTTACAAAAACTCTCGCGGAGACGAAGGTAAACTTACCAAAAACCGCGCCTTAATAGTTGCCAAAGACCCGCTTACTCGCGCGGTAAAAAAATTGGGTATAGGCGAGTTTGTGTTGTTCGGGCACGGACAGGGCAAGTCGTTAAAGTCCGACCAGAAATTGTTTTCCAGCGTATACGAAGCGGTCGTTGCGGGAATTTATTTAGACGGCGGAATGAAGGCGGTAAAAACCTTTATAAAAAACACGGTAATAAAAGATTACGAGCAAGAACTCGCATCGGCAGAACAGCAAGTAAAAGTTCCGTCTTCCGACACAAAAAACAAGTATCAAGAATACGTTCAAAAAAACAAATTGGGTAGCGTGGGGTATCAAACGCTGTCCGTTATAGGACCGGTGCATAAGCCGGAATTTAAGGTGGTAGCGCTTTTAAACGGAACAAGTTTAGCCGAAGGCGTAGGTTCTTCTAAAAAACAGGCAGAAGCGGTTGCGGCGGAAAAGGCGCTTAATAAACTAATTACAGGCAGGAAACAATAGTGAATTTTGAAAAAGTAGAACTCTACGGTTTTAAATCTTTTGCCGACAAAGCCGAAATAAAATTCGGCAACGGCATTACGGGTATAGTCGGGCCTAACGGTTGCGGTAAAAGTAACGTTGCCGACGCTATACGCTGGGTGCTTGGCGAACAGTCGGCAAAAAGTTTGCGCGGTTCTAATATGCAAGACGTAATTTTTTCGGGTACGCAGGGAAGGAAATCTTTATCGTACTGCGAAGTTTCGTTGTTTTTCGACAACTCTAACAAAATGTTCAGTATAGATTACAACGAAGTTATTATTACCAGAAAACTTTACAGAAGTGGAGAAAGCGAATATTTTATAAACAAGCAACCGGCAAGACTTAAAGACATAGTAGACCTTTTACACGAATGCGGTATCGGTAAAGAAGGGTACACCATAATCGGGCAGGGCAAGGTAGAAGAAATTATGTCGGCAAAACCCGAAGACAGGCGTATGATTTTCGAAGAAGCGACGGGTATTGCAAAGTTCAAAACGCGTAAAAACGAATCGGAAAGGAAGTTAGAGCGTACGAGAGAAAACATTATAAGGTACGCAGACATTCTTTCGGAAATAGAAAACCAACTTGCTCCGTTAGAAAAGCAAGCCCAAAAAGCCAAAGAGTACAACGAACTTACCGAGCAGTTAAAGTTTCACGAACTTAACACTTACGTTGCAAAAGTCGAAGGCGTAGAAGACGCTAAAAACAAAATCAACGTAAAAATCAAGGGTATAGAAGAACAGACCGAACTAAGGCAAAAAGAGTACGACACCGCCGTAAAAGAATACGAAAAGATTTTTTCGGACATAGAGTCTGCCGACGGTAAACTTAAAGGGCTTAACGAAGAATTTTTAGAAAAGCGTTTGGGCATAGAAAAATCTACGGGCGCAAAGCAGTTGTATCAAGAAAAAATTTCGTACCTTTCAAGTCAAATAGAACGTGCCGAAAACGAAATTAAAGAGAATTTAAAATTGTTAGACGACTGCAAACTTAACCTTTCGTCTAACGAAGAACAAATGAATTGTTCGAGAGACGAACTTAAAGACCTTAATAAAAAAGCAGAAAGTTTAAGCGCGAAAATAGTAAAGTTGTCCGAAAAAATCGCTTTGGGCGAAGAGATTGCCGACCAAACCAGAAAAAAGGTTATAGAATCTATCGAAACGCTTTCGGACATTAAAATGAGTACGGGCGCTAAGTCGATAGAGCGAGAAAATCTTATTGCAAAACTCGACGAACTGGGCGAGCGTTTAGACGCTTTGTCGGTAAAACGCGAAGGTCAGTTTAACGAAAAAGAAAAATGCGACAAAAACATAGACGAACTAGACAGGGCGGTGTTCGAGCATAAAAATCAAATAGCCGACAAAGAAGACGAAGTTCGTCAAGCCAACGAAAAGGTTGCGGGGTTAGACAATAAAATATATTCGTTGAACTCGGTTATTACGACGTTGGTTACCAAAGACAATTTTTATCGCGGATTAAAAGACAGTTACGAAGGGTATACCCCCGCCGTAAAACTTTTGCTTAACAAAGCCAAAGAAAATTCCGAACTCAAAAAAAGAATTAAAGGCGTGGTAGCCGAACTTATAAAAAGCGACAAAATATACGACGTGGCGTTAGAAACTTCGCTTTCGGCGGCGGCGCAAAACGTAGTTACGGCAACCCCCGACGACGCCAAGTATTTAATAGAATACCTAAAAGCCAACAGATACGGAAGAATTACGTTTTTACCCGTAACGTCTGTAAAACCCAGAGAACGCAATTATCAGGTAACTTCCGCGCTTAACGAAAAGGGCGCAATGGGCGTTGCCGACGAACTGGTTACTTTCGACAAAGAATATTCTAACGTTATAAGCAACCTTTTGGGTAACACGCTTATAGTAGACACGCTAGAAAACGCAACAAAAATCGCAAACAAGTATCGTTTCTCGTTTAAGATAGTAACGTTAGAAGGCGACGTGTTCTCTACGCAAGGCGCAATGACGGGCGGTTCCAGAAGAAACGACGCGCCGGGGCTTTTGTCTAACGACCGAAAGATAGAAGACAACGCCGAACAACTAAAAATCAAACGCACCGAAATGGACGGTTTAAAAACCGAAAAGTCTAAACTAGAAGTTTTAAGGGATAAGGCGTTAGACGACTTGTCTATTTTAAACGATATGTACAACGGCAAGCGTCAGCAACTGCTTGTCGAACGCGAAAAACAATCGGTTATAGAAAAATCACTTTCGGAAATAGGCAGGGAAATAGAAAACACCAACGACCTTATTTCTACGGTAGAAGAAAAACTTAAACAGGTTTCTGCCGATTACGAAGAAATAAGCAAGGGCGGTAAAAAACTAGAAAAAGACCGTAAAGACGCTACCGAAACGGCAGACAAAAATCAAGCCGAGTACGACGCGCTAAGGCGCGAACGCGACGGTATGACGCAAAACCTTACCGAAGTTCAAATAAAAATTACTTCGTTAAACGCAAAAATTACGGCAATTCAAACGGAAAACGAAAGGCTTATTTCTACGGTAAAAGACACCGAAAAGGCTAACGCGGACCTAAAAACCAGCAACGTAAACGCCGAAGCCATTATAGAAGAGTTAAAGCGCGAACAAGAAAAGGTTGCGCTTACCAAAGCCGAACAAGACGCTATCAATTCTATCCGTTCGGAAATAGAAAATATAGAAAACTACAAACACGGTCTAAGGGAAAAACTTAACGCCAACGACGTAGAAAAGGCAAACCTTACCGAGCAGATAAACGAATTGACCGAAAAGAAGCACGTTCAGGAAATTGCGCTTACCAAAATAGATTCCGACTTAGAGTACTTACAGCAAAGCGTTTGGGAAGATTATCAGCAAACATACGAAACGGCGGTAGAGTTCCGTGTAGAAAACTATAACGTAACCGAAGGCGAAGCGGAAATTTCCAGAATAAGAAGAAAACGCAATTCGTTGGGTGCTATAAACGCAAGTGCGATAGACGATTCTAAGGCGTTAAAAGAGCGTTACGACGAAATGGTAACGCAAAAAGAAGATTTAGAAAAAGCCGAAAAAGACTTAAACGAAGCAATCGACAAAATCAAAGCCGAAATGCTTACGCAGTTTAACGAAGGCTTTACCAAAATAAACGAAAATTTCCAAAAGATATTCAAAGAACTTTTCGGCGGTGGCAGGGCTATGCTCGAAATAGATTACTCTCAGGTAGAAGACAGGTTAGAAGCAGGCGTAGAAATTATTGCCGAACCGCCGGGAAAGAAACTTCAAAAACTGTCGCTGTTATCGGGTGGCGAAAAGGCGCTTACGGCAATAGCCATACTGTTTGCAATACTAAAACTTCGCCCCATGCCTTTCTGCGTTTTAGACGAAGTAGAAGCGGCGCTAGACGAAGCCAACGTAGACAGGTTTGCAAGTTATCTTAAAAAGTTTTCGGAAGAAACTCAGTTTATAGTAATCACCCACAAAAAGCCGACGATGGAACGCGCAAACGCTTTATTCGGCGTTACTATGCAAGAAAAGGGTGTATCTAAACTTGTTTCTGTTAAACTTTCCGATGTTGCCGACATAACTGGCGACTTATCTTTGGCATAATACAGGCAGGGTATAATGGGATTATTCAGTAAATTAAAAAACGTGCTCTCTAAAACGAGAGACGGCATATCTAAAAAACTTACCGAACTTTTTGCTAAAAACAAACTCGGCGACGACTTTTACGAAGAGTTAGAAGATGTTTTAATTTCTTCGGACGTTTCGGTAAACACTTCTTTGGAAATAGTGGCGGAAATAAAAGCGACTGCCATTAAAGAAAAGTGCAAAGACAAAGACTACGTTATAGATTTACTTAAAACGCAACTTTTCGAATCGCTCGATTACGCCGATAAGTTAGAGTTTAAGTCACCGTCGGTCATTATGGTCGTCGGGGTAAACGGCGTAGGCAAAACCACGACGATAGGTAAACTCGCAAACAAGTTCGTAAAAGAAAAGAAAAGCGTTACCATCTGCGCGGCAGACACCTTCCGTGCAGCGGCAAGCGACCAACTTACCGTTTGGGCGGAAAGGGCAGGCGTTAGAATTATAAAGCATAACGAAGGCGCCGACGCTTCTGCCGTCGTATACGACGCAATCGCTTCGGCAAAGTCTAAGGGAACGGACGTTTTAATAATCGATACGGCAGGCAGACTTCACGTAAAGTCTAACCTAATGGAAGAACTTAAAAAAATGGATAGGGTTGTTAAGAGAGAGTTTCCCGATTGCAATTACTACAAACTAATCACGCTAGACGCGACTACGGGGCAAAACGCATACAACCAAGTAGAAGTTTTTAACCAAGCGATAGGCATAGACGGTATAATTTTAACCAAGCTCGACGGCACGGCAAAAGGCGGTTTTATAGTTTCTTTGTCGTACGAACTAGAAGTCCCCGTGACTTTTGTAGGTACGGGCGAAAAAATCGACGACATAGAAGACTTCGACGCAAAAGAATTTGTAGAAGCAATGTTTTAAAAACAAAAACACAGAACGTTTGTAATTTACCAAAGTTGCCGTTCTGTGTTTTTTATTCTTCTAAACCGACCAAAAAATCAATGGAAACTTCAAAAAATTTCGCAAGCGCTATTAAAGAAGTCATATTTGGTTCTCTAAGTCCGTTTTCCCACAAACTTATTATCCCTTTGCTTACGTCTATGCTCTTTGCAAGTTCTACTTGACCTATCTTTTTTTCTAATCTTAAATTTTTTAAATTGGTTTTAAATTCGCTCATATTTAAATATTCTCACAAATGTAAGAAAAATACTTGACTTCTTACAAATGTAAGAATATAATTGACTTATAAAAAGTAGGGAGGATTTAAAATGTTTAAATCGAATGACAAAAGTTTTAAGATTGTTAGGTGTATTACCAACATAGTCGTGCTTGTCAGCATAATAGCGGGTATGATTACGGGTATCGTAATGATGGCAACGGCGTTTGACAAGGGGTTTGACGAAATTGTATTTACAATAGGTATATGTTTGCTATTGTTATCGCCGGTCGTTGGCGCGCTTTTATGGTGGCTTATAGATTTAAAGTATACCTGCATAGTAGACGTTAAGTTAATTAGAAACGCAAGTTACGATTACCGTGACGACACGTTGCTAAACAACTATGCGCCTTTTAAGTTTAAGGGTAAAAACGCTAAGACGACGGACAAGTACGAAAATTCGTTAGACAAACTTATATCTTACAAAAAAATGGTAGACGAAGGTATTTTGACCGAAGAAGAATTCGCAACTGTCAAAGCCGAACTAATCGGTGGCGAAGAAAAATCTTCGACTTGCGAAAAGCAGTCTTTCGAAAGAATAGTAAAACTTAAAAAGTTGTGCGATTCGGAAGTTATTTCTAAAGAAGAATTCGCAAATGAAAAGAGTAAAATATTATCTAAAAAATAAAACCCGACGGGGGTAAAACAAAGCGCCGTGGCAAAATAGCCACGGCGCGATTTTTATTATTAAATTATGTTTCGTATAGTTTATTATAGTTTGCTTAGTCTAGAAGAATCTTTTTCTATAACGTCGTGGGCACTGCCTTCTCGTATACTTGTAGAAGACACCAGCGTTAAGGTGGCTTTTTGTTGCAGTTCGGGGATAGTCAGCGCACCGCAGTTGCACATTGTAGATTTAATTTTAGACAAAGTTCTTGCAACGTTGTCTTTTAAGTAACCTGCGTACGGAACGTAAGAGTCTACGCCTTCTTCGAACGAAAGTTTTTTATCTCCGCCAAGGTCGTACCTTTGCCAGTTTCTTGCCCTTGCCGAGCCTTCGCCCCAATACTCTTTAACTACGTTGCCGTTTATAATATATTTTTCGGTAGGGGATTCTTCGAACCTGGCGAAATATCTGCCTAGCATCATAAAGTCCGCGCCCATAGCAAGAGCCAACGTCATATGGTAATCGTGTACGATACCGCCGTCCGAACATACAGGAACATATACGCCCGTTTCTTGGAAATACTTGTCGCGTTCTTGACAAACTTCTATCAAAGCCGTTGCCTGACCGCGACCTATACCTTTGGTTTCGCGAGTGATACATATAGAACCGCCACCGATACCGACCTTTACGAAGTCGGCACCGCAGTCGGCAAGATACCTAAAACCTTCTGCGCTTACCACATTGCCTGCGCCGACCTTAACAGTGTCGCCGTATTGCTCTCTTATCCAGTCGATGGTAAGTTTTTGCCATTCTGAATACCCTTCGGAAGAGTCTATGCACAACACGTCTGCGCCTGCGTTTACAAGTGCGGGTACGCGTTCTTTATAATCGCGCGTGTTAATACCGGCGCCGACCATATATCTTTTTTTGCCGTCCAAAAGTTCGTCGGGGTTGGCTTTATGAAGTTCGTAGTCTTTTCTGAAAACAAAACTTAAAAGCTTGCCGTCGTCGTCGATTATAGGTAGAGAGTTTAGTTTGTGTTCCCAAATAACGTCGTTTGCTTCTTTTAGGGTAATACCGTCTTTTGCGCAAATAAGTTTGTTAAACGGAGTCATAAACTCTTTGACTTTTAAGTCTAACGGCATACGCGAAAGTCGATAATCTCTGCCTGTAACTATACCGACAAGTTTACCGTCGGAAGAACCGTCTTCGGTAATGGCAACGGTAGAGTGCCCCGTCTTTTCTTTAAGGTCTAAAACATCTTTTAAGGTCGAGTCGGGCGATAGGTTAGAATCGCTTTTAACGAATCCTGCCTTAAAACTTTTAACGCGAGCAACCATTTTGGCTTCGCTTTCTATGGTTTGAGCGCCGTAAATAAAACTTAAACCGCCCACCTTGGCAAGCGCAACCGCAAGCCTGTCGCCGGATACCGACTGCATTATAGCAGAAACCATAGGTGTGTTAAGCGAGATTGCAGGTTCTTCGCCCTTTTTGAATTTGACCAAAGGGGTTTTAAGACTTATGTTTGCAGGTATACATTCTTTACTGGAATAGCCTGGTATAAGCAAATACTCGTTAAAAGTATGCGCCGGTTCGTTAATAAACTTTGCCATTACGAATTCTCCTTAATAATAATGTTTAAATACAATTTTTGTTATTTTAACATTTTAAACAGCGCTTGTCAATCAAAAAACTGTCAAAGGCTAAAACCGATGCGTTTAGGTTGTATTCTAAAATAATACGTTAAAACAGTTGACAATGCTTTTTTTTATCGTTATAATATCGGTGTAAAGATAAATTGCTTTACACGTTATAACTATGGAAAAAGATTTCGTATACATAGAACTGTTTGAAATTTATAAAAATCTTTTAACCGAGCGTCAGCGCGAAATGTTCGAGTCGCATTATTTATACGACTTGTCGTTGTCCGAAGTGGCAGAACCCGAAAATATGTCTAGGCAAAGCGTGTACGACGCCGTTAAAAAGGTTAAGCAAAAACTCGACGAATACGAAAGCGCGCTGGGGCTAAGGGCAAAGTTCGGCGAAGCAAACCGTCTTTTGCAAAAAGCGGGAAGCGTAGAACTGGCAGAAAAGGTAAGGGAAATTTTAGTAAAGTAATGGCAATTTTTTCAGGTCTATCGGAAAAACTAAATCATATATTCAGCAAACTTACCAAGCACGGCAGGTTGACCGAACTGGAAATAAAAACGGCTATGCGCGAAGTTCGTATAGCGCTTTTAGAAGCAGACGTCAATATTTCCGTTGTAAAACAGTTTGTCGCGCGTGTATCCGAACGCGCCGTCGGGCAAGAGATTTTAAAAAGTTTAAGCCCCACGCAACAGGTTATAAAAATCGTAAACGAAGAACTTATAGAACTTATGGGTTCTTCTAATTCCAAGTTAAACTTTTCGTCTACACCGCCGACCGTAATAATGATGGCAGGTCTTCAAGGCGCAGGTAAAACGACGCTTGTCGGTAAACTGGGTTTACAACTTAAAAAGCAAGGCAAAAAGCCTTTGCTTGTCGCTTGCGACGTGTACCGTCCCGCGGCGATAAATCAGTTAAAGGTCGTTGGCGAACAGGCAGGTTGTCAGGTTTTCGAAAAGGGGCAGGGTAACCCCGTAAAAATTGCGAAAGAAGGCGTTAATTACGCAAAGTCTTTCGGGTTCGACACGGTAATAATAGATACCGCCGGCAGGCTTCAAATAGACGAAGACCTGATGCGCGAACTGGAAAATATTAAAAAAGAAGTAAATCCGTCGGAAATTTTGCTTGTCGTAGACTCTATGACGGGGCAGGTTGCCGTCGAAGTGGCAGATACTTTTAACAAGCGTTTAGAAGTTACGGGTTTGGTTTTAACCAAACTCGACGGCGATACAAGGGGCGGTGCAACGCTTTCTATTAAAGCGGTAACGGGCAAACCTGTTAAGTATTGTTCGGTCGGCGAAAAACTTGCCGATTTAGAACCGTTCTACCCCGACCGTATGGCAAACCGCATACTCGGTATGGGCGACGTTTTAACGCTTATAGAAAAGGCTCAAGAAGTAGTCGACGAAGAACAAGCCAAAAAAATGGAAAAAAAGTTTAGAGAAAATTCCTTTACTTTAAACGATTATCTTACGCAGTTCGAAACGATGAACAAAATGGGGGGGGTCAAAAACGTAATGTCTATGCTACCCGGTATGGGCATGGGCGGTAAATTCAAAATAAACGAAAACGATGTAGACGAAAAGAAACTCGTTACGATGAAAGCGATAATTCAGTCTATGACGATGAAAGAACGCGAAAACCCGCAAATAATAAATTCTTCTAGAAAACAGAGAATAGCAAAGGGTAGCGGAACGTCTGTTCAAGACGTAAACAGGTTGTTAAAACAGTTTGAACAGACAAAAATAATGATGAAACAAATGAAAAATAATAAAATGTTTAGAAATTTTTAAGGAGAACACAACAATGGCAGTAAAAATGAGATTAACAAGACTCGGCGACAAGAAATCACCTTTCTATCGTATCGTAATCGCAGACAGCAGAACGGCACGTGACGGCAGTTATATCGATAAGGTCGGTCACTACAACCCTATCTCTAACCCCGCAGAAATCGTGATTGACAAAGAAAAGGCAACCGAATGGTTGAAAAAAGGCGTTCAGCCCACCGACACCGTTAAAAATATTCTTATTAACGAAGGCGTATTACCCAAGCCCACCAAATTATCGCCCGCAAAAACCAAAGTACGTAAAAAGAAATAATTTTTCGTAGAAGGTAAAAGGCAATGATAGAACTTATTAAATACGTTGTCGGCACCTTTGCAGAAAAACCCGACGAAGTATCTTACGCCGTAGAAGAAAGCGGAAAAGAAGTTTCGGTTAAAATTACGCTTGCGCCCAGCGATATGGGTAAGGTAATAGGCAGGCAGGGTAAACTTGCAAAGGCACTTCGCACGCTCGTGCGCGCCGGCGGATTAAAAGAAAACAAAAAGTATACTATTGAAATAATAGAAGCTGAAAACGGGGAAAATAATTAGTTTCCCCGTTTTCGGGTTATAATCGACTATGCAAGAAACTTTTGTAATCGGCGTGGTCGCAAAACCGCAAGGGATACGCGGTGAACTTAAAATTACGCCGTATACCGACGACGTTTTAAGGTTTAACGACTTAAAAAACGTTATCGTAGACGGCAAACGTTACACCGTTTGTAAATCTCGCGCATGCGATACCTACGCAATAATTTCATTATCGGGCGTAAACGACAGAAATACCGCTGAACTTTTCAGGGGTAAGTTTTTGCACGTGTCGAGAGAAGACGCGGTAAAACCCAAAGACGGCAGTTATTTTATTGTAGATATTATCGGTTGCGCGCTGACGACAGACGGCGAAACGATAGGCAAAATCGTAGACGTAACAAGCCTTAAAACGGACGTGTTTACCGTGCTGCTTTCAAACGGTAAGTTAATGCGTTTTCCGTTTTTAAAAGACGTCGTGCTAAAAGTCGATATAGAAAATTTCGTAGTGGTGGCAGATAAATTTAGGTTAGAACAGGTGGCGTGTTATGAAGATTGACATACTGACTTTGTTTCCGGAAATGTTTACACCGCTTAAAACGAGTATAATCGGCAGGGCGGAAAGTTCGGGAAAGGTAAGCATTACCGTAACCGACATAAGGGATTTTACCCAAGACAAACACAAAAAATGCGACGACGCTCCGTTCGGTGGCGGTGCCGGTATGGTTATGATGGCGCAACCCATTGCCGACGCGATTTTAAGTATAGACCCCGACCACAAGGCAAAACGCGTTTACCTTTCTCCGAAGGGCAGAACGCTTAATCAAAGCGTGGTTTTAGAGTATGCCAAGTGCGATTGGCTGTTACTTCTTTGCGGTCATTACGAAGGCGTTGACCAGCGTGTTTTAGACTTGTTTATCGACGAAGAACTTTCTATCGGCGACTTTGTGCTTACGGGCGGTGAAATACCTGCAATGGCGCTTACCGACGCCGTTTTACGGTACGTTTCGGGCGTTATTAACGAGCAGTCGCTAGAACAAGAAAGTTTTTCCGACGGGCTTTTAGAATATCCGCAGTATACTCGTCCGCAAGAATTTATGGGGCTTAGCGTTCCGGAAGTTTTAACTAGCGGAAATCATGCGGAAATAGAAAAGTGGCGCAAACAAAAATCTTTGGAACTTACTAAAAAAATGCGCCCCGACTTAATAAAAGGGGAAAAATAGTATGCAACATTTACAATGGTTCCCCGGTCATATGACAAAAGCCGTCAGAATGATGGAAGACAACTTAAAGGCGGTAGACGGGGTTATGGTCGTTTTAGACGCAAGGGCTCCGCGCGCGTCGCTTAATTATAAACTAGAAAAACTGTTTGCCAACAAAAAGGTTTTGTACGTTATTAACAAGTGCGATTTAATAGAAAAACAAGACGCTTTAAGAACGGTAAAAGAATTTTTAGAAGAAGGCAGAGAAGCGGTTGCCGTTTCGGTTATGGACAAAAAAGCCGTAGACGTGCTGTATTCCAGAATTTTTTCTTTGCTGAAAGACAAGTTAGAAAAAAACAAACAAAAGGGTGTGTTTAAGCCTGTAAGAATTATGGTGGCAGGTATACCCAATACGGGTAAGTCTACCATTATAAACGCATTGTCGGGCGGTAAAAAAACCGTAACGGGCAACAAAGCCGGCGTTACCAAAGGCAAACAGTGGGTTCGACTTAGAGAACTGGAACTTTTAGATACGCCGGGCACTATGCCACCCGCTTTCGAAAATCAAGAACTTGCAAAGCACCTTGCGTACATAGGCAGTATGAACGACGCTAATATAGATTTTAACGACCTTGCGTACGAACTTATAAACGAACTTAAAACAAAGTATCCGCAACTGTTAAAGGCAAAGTATTCTATAAGCGACGTCGACATTCCGACCATAGACGTTTTTAACGCTATATGCGTTCGTCGGGGATTTTTAATGCGCGGTAACGAGTACGATTACGACAGATGCGCGACCGCCGTTATCGACGATTTCAGAAAGGGCAGAATAGGTAAAATTATTTTAGACTAGTATGGATAAACTGGAATACGAAAGAAAACATTATTCGGCAGGTTGCAAATATGTTGCCGGAGTAGACGAAGTGGGCAGGGGTCCGCTTGCAGGTCCCGTGGTGTGTTGCGCGGTAATTATGCCGACAGACGATATAATAGACGGCGTAGACGACAGCAAAAAACTTCCCGAAAAGAAAAGGCAGACGCTGGCGGAAATAATTAAACAAAAGGCAATAGCGTACAACATTTTTCAAGTATCACCGCAAGAAATAGACGAGATAAACATTTTAGAAGCGGTAAAAAAATGTATGACGCAAGCGGTAAACGGGTTATCGGTTAAACCCGATGTTACTTTGGTAGACGGCGTAAACACCGACCTTAAAATAAATGCAGAGTATATAGTCGGCGGAGACGGTAAAAGTTACAGTATAGGTTGCGCTTCTATTCTTGCCAAGGTGTACCGAGACAATCTTATGAAAGATTACGCTTTAAGTTATCCGCAGTACGGTTTCGAAAAACACAAGGGTTACGGAACCAAAGCGCACATAGACAAGATTAAGGAGATAGGTCCATGCTGTCTTCACAGAAAGACTTTCATAAAAAACTTTTGGGTAGAAACGGCGAAAAACTAGCGGTAAAATATCTAAAAAAAATCGGATATAAAATAGTTTGCGTAAACTACAAAAACCGATTCGGAGAGATAGATATTATCGCAAAAGACAAAGATTATACCGTTTTCGCAGAAGTAAAAACCCGAACGAGCGACGCATACGGTTCGCCGTCGGAAGCGGTAAATTATGTTAAACGCGAAAAGTATCGTAAAATCGCAAGTATGTATATTTTAGAAAACGGGCTTACCGACACGCCGTGCAGGTTTGACGTTATAGAAATTTTGCAAGACAGAATAAATCATATAAATAATGCTTTTTATGTGTAAAATTGCTTGCAAAGATTAAAAAAATATGCTATTATAGTAACGCTTCGGATGTTCCGCTTGGAATTTGACCAACAAATTTGCCAATGAACATTTAGTTATATAGGAGGTATAAGCAAATGAGTGGTATAATAGATGCTATCAATCAAGAAAACGTAAAGCAGAATATTCCCCAATTCTCCGTAGGCGATACCGTTAAAGTAATGGTAAAGGTCATCGAAGGAGACAGAGAAAGGTTACAAGCTTTCGAAGGCATTGTTATCGCAAGAAAGAACGGCGGTATTTCCGAAACCTTTACGGTAAGAAGAATTTCTTTCGGTGTAGGCGTAGAAAAGACGTTCCCGATTCACTCGCCCAAGGTTGCCGATATTCAGGTAGTCCGTCGCGGTAAAGTGCGTCGCGCTAAGCTCTACTATCTCAGAGAGAGAACGGGTAAGGCCGCTAAGGTTAAAGAAAGGGCAAGATAACAAAAAAAATTAAGGGTTTACCTATAAAGGGTAAACCTTTTTTTTGTAAATTCGTTTACAAAAAGGAATAAATATTATATAATATTAAAATAGGCTATATATAATGTTTACAATCTGCCTAGATAAATGGAGAAAATATGAAGACTTCTAACAAAACCAAATTACCGCTGTTAACACTAATCGTACTTTTTATCGTCGTAATGTTTACCGCATTGTCGGTAATCTTTTCGGCAAAAAGTATTATTCCCGTATCGTCGTACAAAACGGACAACTCTAACAACAAAGAGTATTACAACGTTTTGGTTTACAAAGTAACCATTCCCGAAAATCATCAACTAGACAGCGTCTGGATAAATTTGGGAAGCACCGATAAAACTCAGACAGAAACCGACGGCCAAACCAAAACGGTAGAAAACATAGAAATTATGGTCGGTCGCGCAAAGACCGAAACTGTCGATTTCACTTATCGTTCGGAAGGTGCGCAAGACAAAGCCAACAAGTCTTTTAAGGTAGAAAACACCGAAAAAGGCGTTAAAGCGGGGCAGTGGCAAAAACTGTACGATTATTTTACCGGTAGTGCAGATACGCCCTACTTTGCAATCGCAACCGCCAATAATATTCTTATAAACGAAATCGCTTTCGTTGGCAAAGAAAAAGACGGAACGGACGGCGCTTTCAAAGGCGAACTGGTTCTTTTGCAAGCCGAAGGCGTGGCTTCCGGACTTAACGGAAAACAGGGTAATACTACTGAAGCGTGGTACAAATCGTTAGATAACAGAACCAATATTTTAGACAAAACCGAAACGGGTATATTTAACGCAGAAAAACTTTTAGACGAACAGTCGTCTTTTAAGGCTAAAAAAGTAGTAGACGGCGAATACGTAAACGACGTAGCGTTTACTAAAAAAGAATTAAGCGTTGCAAGAACATTGAATTCGCTTTATTCTTCTACTGCCGATTATTTCGACCAAACCGAAAACCCGATCGGTATGATTTTAACGTCGGTATCTACGGCTATTTTCGGCACTACGCAGTTTACCGTAAGACTTATGCCCATTCTTTTTGCAATAGGTAGCATTATTTTAAGCGTCTTTATAGTAAACAAGTTTACTAAAAACGATTACGTATGCGCAAGCGTTCCGTTCTTGGTCGCAGTAGGTAATTTCTGTTTAATAATAACTTCGGCGTTTACTTGGGCAATCGGAATATTTTTTGCATTGTTGTCGGTATATTTTGTCGTAAGGAATATCAAATGCAAAGATACTAAATCTAACGCGCCGATAGTATATTTATTGCTGGGCGGTTTAAGTTACGCACTTTCGCTGGGCGTTAAAACAATGCTTATGTTTACGTTCGTTATAATGCTCGCTTTGGTCGTATACGGAATTACTTCTAGATACGCTATGGCGTTTAAAAACAATAAAGACGGCATAACAAACGTAATTCGCTACAATATGTATAGGGAAATCGCTTGCGCCGTCGTCGGTTTTGTAGCCGTTCCCGTTGTGGTTATGGCGTTGTCTTTCTGGGTTTGCGCACCTGCGCTTTCAAGCGTATACGGAACGGGCAACCTGTTCGGGCTTGCAAGCAAGCACTTTTTCGGTGCATTTTAGTAATTGCCTATGATAGCAAAAATTCAAAGTTATTCTTTAACCGGTCTTAGCGGAAACGCCGTAAACGTAGAAGTAGACATAAACAACGGTTTGCCTTCTTTTGATGTGGTAGGGCTTCCAGATACCGCCGTAAAAGAAGCAAGGGAAAGGGTACGTTCGGCAATTAAAAACAGCGCAAGAATGTTACCTGCCAAAAAAATTACGGTAAACTTTGCGCCTGCCGGTATTAAAAAAGAAGGTTCTTCGTTCGATTTACCGCTTGCGGTCGGCGTGTTAAAGTCTAGCGGACAAATAAACGCCGATACCGACGGCATAGTTTTTTTGGGCGAGTTGTCGCTAGACGGTTCTTTGCGCCCCATTAACGGCGTACTGCCTTCGCTTATATCGGCTGTTTCCGACGGATATAAAAAGTTTATCGTTCCCGACGGAAACAAAAAAGAAGCGTCTTTCGTGCCCGGCGCGGAAGTTTACCCTGCAAAGAGTTTAAAAGAAGTTATAGACCATTTGTCGGGGCTTACGCCTATCGAATGTTTAAAAAATCAAACGTACGAACAGGCGTCGCTAAAACCGACTTACGATACAGACATTTCGCTGGTTAAAGGACAAGCGGTAGGCAAACGCGCGTTAGAAGTTGCCGTGTCCGGCGGACACAACATTCTGTTTGTCGGCGCGCCCGGTACGGGCAAAACAATGCTGGCAAAGTGTATTCCTACCATAATGCCCGATATGAGTTTCGAAGAAGCGCTGGAAACGACTAAAATTCATTCGGTCGCAGGTTATTTAAAAGAAAGCGACGGTATCGTTACATCAAGACCGTTCAGAAGTCCGCATCACACGGCAACGACGGTTTCGCTTACGGGTGGCGGTACGCACGCAAAACCGGGCGAAATAAGTATCGCTCATAACGGCGTTTTGTTTTTAGACGAAATGCCCGAGTATTCTAGAGCCACGCTAGAAGCGTTAAGGCAACCGCTAGAAGACCGAGTTATTACCGTTTCGCGTTCGCAGGCGACCATTACGTACCCTGCAAACTTTATGCTTTGTGGAAGTATGAACCCGTGTCCCTGCGGTAACTACGGTTCGGAAGAAAAAATTTGTACCTGTACCGCTTCGCAGATTGCCAAATACAAGGCTAAAATTTCAGGACCTTTATTAGACAGAATAGATATTCAGGTTCACGTAGACGAAGTTAAGTATTCCGAACTCGTGTCAGATACGCAAGCGGAGACTTCCGAAACGGTAAGACGACGCGTAAACCGTGCAAGGCTTATTCAGAAAAATAGATTTAAAGACGATAATATACTTACCAACAGCGATATGGGAGAAAAGCACTTAAAAAAATACTGCAAACTTTCGCCCGATTGCGAAGAAGTGTTAAAAAACGCCTACCGTTCTTTGGGGCTTTCGCCGAGAGCGAGAAGCAGAATAATTAAAGTTGCAAGAACTATTGCCGATATGGAACTTTCCGACGATATTAAAGTTTCGCATATTTTAGAAGCAATAAGTTACAGACAGTCTTAAAAATGAAATACAATCAAAAAGAACTTAGCCTTATCTGGCTAGACAGTTTTGTCGGGTTAAGTTATAAACACAAGAAAAAACTGTACGAGTACGTAGGCGAACAGGTAAATATTAAAGACCTTTTAAGCAACGGAAAAAATTATCTTGTGTCCGAATTGGGCGAGCAAGTTTATAACACGGTGTATTCTTCTGCCAACAAGTTTTATTTAGACAGCATATTAGACGGCTTAGACAAAAGAAATGTAGTTTGCGTAACGCTCGAATCGGAAAACTACCCCGAACTGTTAAAACAGACAGAGTTTTCGCCGTTGGTTTTGTATGCCAAAGGCGACTTGTCTTTACTAAACGACCAACTCTTTGCCGTCGTGGGTAGCCGAAGAAGTTTACCCGTTCAAAACAATTTAGCCAAAAGTTTTGCCGACGAGTTGCAGTATGCGGGGTTTACGCTTGTTACGGGCATAGCCGAAGGCGTAGACAAAGCGGTTATAGAAACTGCGCTCAAAGGTAACGGAAAAGTTATATCGGTTTTGGCAAGCGGGTTCGATAACGTTTACCCTTCGGCACACAAAAACATTGTAGACGAAGTGGTTAAAAAAGGTTTGGTAATAACCGAATACGCTCCCGAAACGGTTGCAAAACCCTATCATTTCCCCATAAGAAACAGAATTATCGCAGGGCTAAGTTGCGGTACGCTTGTGGTTAGCGGAGATTTAAGAAGCGGAACGATGTACACAGCCGAGTATTGTATAGATTACGGCAGGCATTTGTTTTCCGTACCGTATACGCCGGGTATGGCTTCGGGCAGGGGCTGTAACTATTTAATAAAAAACGGCGCGGTTTTGGTAGACGGTATAGAAGACATTCTGGAATTTTTCGGTAAAAAGATGCCCAAAATCAAACACGTTTTAACCGTAGAAGAACAGAAAATAGTAGACGTCTTAAAAGACGGACAGTTGCACATAGAACAAATCAGTAAAAAAATCGGTCAACCGGTGTACGCGTTGCTTTCGGTGTTATCGCAACTTGAAATAAAGGGAATAATTCTGAAAAACGGAACCAACGTATACGGACTTAAAAAAGACGACTAGGAGTTATAATGCAGTTAATTATTGTAGAATCACCACATAAAGCCAAAACGATAGAAAAGTTTTTAAAGGGCGACTATAAAGTAGAAGCGTCTAAGGGGCATGTTAGGGATTTACCCGTAAACTATATGGGTATAAGCATAAACAACAATTTCGAACCGCACTACGTGGTAACGCCCGAAAAAAAGCAAGACATAAAGCGTTTGTCAGACCAAGCGAAAAAAGCCGATACGGTTTATCTCGCAACCGACCCGGATAGAGAAGGCGAAGCCATTTCGTGGCATTTAAGCGAAGTTTTGGGTTTAGACGAAAGTAAAACCAAAAGAATAGAGTTTAACGAAATATCCGAAACGGCTGTTAAAACCGCCATAAAAAATCCCAGAAAAATAGATAAAAATCTGGTAGACGCCCAACAAGCGAGAAGGGTATTAGACAGAATAGTCGGATACAGCATTTCTCCTGCGGCAAGTTCTAGACTTAACGAAAATCTGTCGGCAGGCAGGGTTCAGTCGGTTGCGCTTAAAATGGTTGTCGACCGCGAACGCGAAATAACGGCGTTCGTTCCGCAAGAGTATTGGAATGTAAAAGCCGAAGTTCAGCCCGAGCAAAAGCAATCTTTTAAGGTTTTGCTCGTAGAAAAAAACGGCAAAAAATATAAGCCGTCTAACCAAGACGAAGCGTTGGCAGTAGAAAGTTTTTTAAAAACCGCGCCGTATACCGTTCAAAGCGTAAAAAGGTCGCTTGTCAAATCGCACGCTCCGGCGCCCTTTATTACAAGTACTTTGCAACAAGACGGTTCGGTTAAACTAAGTATAACCGCGCCACAGGTAATGCAAATAGCCCAGCGCCTTTACGAAGGCGTAGAAACGCCCAAGGGCAACGTTGCGCTTATAACGTATATGAGAACGGACTCCGTAAGGGTTTCGTCGGAAGCGCAAAAAACTGCGTTACAATACATTAAAGAGAACTACGGCGAAGACTATGCGCCTGCAAAGCCGAACGTTTATCGTTCTAAAAAAGACGCGCAAGACGCACACGAAGCCATTCGCCCCATAGACATAAGAAAAACGCCCGAAAGCGTTAAAGATATTTTAGACAAAAATCAATACAAACTGTATAAACTTATTTACGACAGATTTATCGCTTCGCAAATGACCGAAGCAAAATACGACAGCGTTGCGGTAACGGTAAAATCGGGCGAGTACGGGCTTAAAACCAGCGGTAAAACATTGGTGTTTAAGGGGTACACGGCTGTTTACGACGACACCAAAAAAGAAGAAGACGAAACCGAAGGAAGCGCGCTTTTGCCCGCGCTGACCGACGGAGAACCGTTAAACCTTTTGTCGCTTAACAAAGAACAAAAGTTTACCAAACCGCCCGTAAGGTACACCGAAGCAACCTTGATTAAAAATATGGAAGACAAGGGTATAGGCAGACCGTCTACTTACGCTACCATTATGGCAAAACTTACTGACAAAAAGCGCGAGTACGTAAAGAAGGAAAAGAAGTTTTTGGTTCCTAACCCTATAAGTTACGACCTAATAGACTTTTTGGTAAAATATTTCCCCGGTATTATGGACATTTCTTTTACTGCAAGAATGGAAACGCAGTTAGACGACATAGGCGAAGGCGGAAAAGATTGGCATAATTTAATAAGGGATTTTTATACTCCGTTCGAAAAGATGTTAGAAAAGTCCAGAATAACCGACGTTGTTTGCGATAAGTGTGGAGCAAAAATGTTAATTAAAAGCGGTCGGTACGGAAACTACTACGCTTGTTCTAGGTATCCCGAATGTCAAAACATAAAGCCCGTCAACGAAAAGGTTGCCATTTCTACCGATATGGTATGCAGTAAATGTGGCAGTATGATGGTAGAAAGAGTGGGCAAATTCGGTAAGTTTTTGGCTTGTTCTAACTACCCTAAATGCAAAAACACTATAAGTTTATCCGAAAACGTAGGCATTTGTCCCGAATGCGGAAAACCCACCAAAAAGATGATGAGTAAATCGGGCAAGGTTTTTTACGGCTGTTCCGGTTATCCCGAATGTAAGTTTATGAGTTGGGATATTCCCACCGGCGAAAAGTGTCCGGAATGCGGAGCATATCTTATAGAAGTAAACGGAAAGGTCAAGTGTTCGTCAAAGACCTGTAAGTACGAAAAAAATGCAAAGAGTTAAGGTAATAGGTTCGGGGCTTGCCGGCACGGAAACGGCAAACTTTTTGGCAAACAACGGCGTAAAGGTTACCTTGTACGATATTAAACCGCGCAACTTTACCCCTGCGCACACCAGCGGTAATTTTGCCGAACTTGTTTGTTCTAATTCGTTAAAGAGTAACGACGTTTACGGTAACGCCGCAGGACTTTTAAAAGAAGAACTAAGAATTTTAGGTTCGCTTGTAATAGAGTCGGCAGACAAGTTTAGCGTTCCCGCAGGCAACGCTCTTGCCGTAGACAGAGAATTGTTTTCTAAATATATTACCGACAAAATAAAAAGCAACCCCAATATTCAAGTCGTTTGCGAAGAAGTTACCGACGTAGATTTCGACGAATACACGGTGATTGCAACGGGTCCGCTTACGACGTCTGCGCTTGCCGAAAGGATAAAAGAAATAACCGATACGCATCTGCATTTTTACGACGCTTCGGCGCCCATAGTTATGGCAGACAGTATAGATATGCAAAACGCATTTGTCGGCGACAGGTACGATAAAGGCAACGGCGACCATATAAACTGCCCTATGAACAAAGATGAGTACGCCGAGTTCGTAAAAGAACTTTTAGGTTCTACACGTGCAAAACTTCACGATTTCGAAAAGAAAGAAGTGTTCGAAGGGTGTATGCCCATAGAAATAATGGCGTCACGCGGGCAAGATACGTTAAGGTTCGGACCGTTAAAACCCGTAGGACTTACCGACCCCAAAACGGGAAGGTGGGCGTATGCGTGTTTACAATTAAGAAAAGAAGACGCACAGGGTTCTATGTATAATTTGGTGGGCTTTCAGACAAACCTTACTTTTCCCGAACAGAAGCGAGTGTTTTCGTTGATACCGGCGTTAAAAAACGCAGAGTACGTAAGGTATGGCGTAATGCACAGAAACACGTTTATAAACTCTACCGAAGTTTTAAACCCCGACTACTCGCTTAAAAAATATCCCAACACATTTTTCGCAGGGCAGATTACGGGCGTAGAAGGGTATGTGGAAAGTTCGGCAAGCGGACTTTTGGCAGGCATAAACCTTTTAAGAAGAATTAAAGGTTTACAGTATTTACCCGTTCCGGAAACTACGGTTTTGGGGGCGCTTACAAAATACATCACAACTCGTAACCCCGATTTTCAGCCGATGAACGCCAACTTCGGTATATTACCGCCGTTAGACGTTATAATACGCGATAAGGCGGAAAGAAAAAAAATTATGGCAGAAAGAAGCATAAAAGACATAACAGCGTATAAAAAGGAGATTTAATATGAATCAGTTTATGGGAACAACAATCTGTGCCGTAAAAAGAAACGGGCAGACGGCTATTGCTGGCGACGGGCAGGTAACGATGTCGCAATCTATTATATTTAAAAACAACGCCGTAAAGGTAAGACGCATTTACGACGGAAAGGTTATTTTCGGCTTTGCGGGAAGCGTTGCCGACGCGTTTACATTATCGGAAAGGTTCGAAGAAATGCTTAACAAGTATTCGGGCAACTTAATGAGAAGCGCGGTAGAACTTGCCGAATTATGGAGAAGCGACAAGGTAAGAAAATTAGAAGCGATGATGATTACCGCCGACAAAGACAGTTTGCTTATCGTATCGGGAACGGGCGAAGTTATAGAACCCGACGACGGGGTATGCGCTATCGGTAGCGGTGGCAACTATGCGTTGGCGGCGGCGCGCGCACTCGTAAAAGAAACCGATTATTCGGCAGAAGAAATAGCAAAAAAAGCGTTGAACATAGCAAGCGAAATTTGTGTGTTTACCAACGGCAACATAACTTGCGAAACTTTATAAGGAGAGCGATATGAATTTAAGTCCTAAACAAATCGTTGCAGAATTAGATAAATACATTATAGGTCAAGCAGAAGCGAAAAAAGCAGTAGCCATCGCGCTTAGAAACCGTTACAGAAGAAGCCGTTTATCAGACGCCGAAAGGGAAGAAATAACCCCCAAAAACATTATAATGAAAGGTCCTACGGGCGTAGGTAAAACAGAAATAGCAAGGCGTTTGGCAAAACTCGTAGGCGCTCCGTTTGTCAAAGTAGAAGCGACCAAGTATACCGAAGTAGGGTACGTCGGCAGAGACGTAGAATCTATGATAAGAGATTTGGTAGAGTGTTCGGTAAGGCTTGTAAAAGAAGAAAGGTTTAAAAAGGTAACCGAAAAGGCAGGCGCTACGGTAGACGCAAAACTCGTTAAAATTCTTGCGTCCGTAAGACACGTAGAAAAGGGCGAAACCCCCGACGATATTTTTGAAAAGAATATTTTAGAAGGGTTAAAGAAAGGTTATTACGACAACGAAACGATAGAAATCGAACTTGTAGACCACCCCAAGCCTATGGAACTCGTTCCGGGCGGAGCGGAAATAAGCATAGGTTCTATTTTCGGCGATATGATGCCCAAAAAGAAAAAGAAACGTAAACTCACCGTAAAAGAAGCAAGACGTCTTTTACTCGACGAAGAAGCCGAAAAACTTATAGACAAAGATTCCGTAAACGAAGAAGCCATTCGTCGTGCCGAACAAGAAGGTATAATTTTTATCGACGAAATAGATAAAATAGCGCACAAGGGTTCTAATTCGGGCGGGCAAGACGTTTCGCGCGAAGGCGTGCAAAGAGATATACTTCCCATCGTAGAAGGTTCTACGGTAATGACCAAATACGGCGCTATTAAAACCGACTATATTTTGTTTATCGCTGCAGGTGCTTTTCACGTTTCTAAGGTATCGGATTTAATTCCCGAACTACAAGGAAGGTTCCCCATTTTGGTAGAACTTAAAAGTTTAACCAAGCAAGACTTTATAGAAATTTTAACCACGCCCAGAAACGCTATAACCGTTCAGTACGCAACTCTGCTCGGCGTAGACGGTGTAGAACTTACCTTTACCGAAGGCGCGATAGACGAAATCGCCGGCATTGCCGAAGATATGAACGCCACAAGCGAAGACATAGGCGCAAGAAGGCTTCATACTGTTGTAGAAAACTTGTTGGAAGATATTTCTTTTAACGCCGACGGAACGGGCAGACAGGTTGTTATAGACAAAGAATTCGTCGTAAACAAACTAGGTACCGACAAAAAGAACAAAGATTTAAAGAAGTATATTTTATAAGGATAAAAAAATGATTAACATACCCAAAGGTACAAAAGACGTTTTACCGCAAGACAGTTACAAATGGCAGTTTATAGAAGACACGGCAAGACAGACGGCAAGGCTTTTTAACGCTCGGGAAATTCGTACGCCCACTTTCGAGCATACCGAAGTTTTTTTGCGCGGAGTAGGCGAAACTACCGACATAGTAAACAAAGAAATGTATACTTTTAACGACAAGGGCGGTAGAAGTATTACATTAAAGCCCGAAGGTACGGCAGGCGTTGTAAGGGCGTTTATAGAAAACGGTTTGCAGGCTTCTGCGTTACCGCTAAAACTTTTTTACCTAACGCAGTGTTTCCGCTACGAACGTCCGCAAGCGGGCAGGCTTCGTGAATTTCATCAATTCGGCGTAGAGTTTTTGGGTTCCGACGACGCAGGCATAGACGCCGAAGTAATTATACTTGCAAAAACTTTTTTGCAGAATTTGGGCATAAACAACCTTACCCTTTATATAAACAATATCGGTTGTAAAGAATGTCGTACCAAGTATGCGCAAGCGTTAAGGGAATATTTTAACAACCGTTTAGACGGCTTGTGCGACTTGTGTAAAGACAGGCTTTCTAAAAACCCGATGCGTATTTTAGACTGCAAAAATCCCGACTGTAAAAAAATAAACAAAGACGCGCCCGTTATTTTAGATTATCTTTGCGACGACTGTTCGACGCATTTTAACAAGGTTAAAGACTATCTAGATGCAAACGGCGTAGCCTACAAGGTAGACCCTAGAATTGTAAGGGGGCTAGACTACTACACCAAAACCGTTTTCGAGTTCGTGTCCGAAAACATCGGTGCGCAAGGAACGGTTTGCGGTGGCGGAAGGTACGACGGCTTAGTAGGTCAGTTGGGCGGAAACGACGTTTCGGGTATCGGGTTTGCCACGGGCATAGAAAGACTGTTACTCGTTATGCAAAATTCCGGCGTAGAAATTCAAAACAAAAACAACGTAACGGTATACTTTGCGCCTATGGGCGAAGCCGAAGCCAAAAAGTGTTTCGAACTTTGCAATACGTTAAGAAGTTTAGGTTACGTAGTAGAAACCGATTATATGGGCAGGGGTATAAAAGCTCAGTTTAAGTACGCCGATAAAATCAACGCCAAGTACGTTGCAGTTATTGGTTCAAGCGAAATTCAAGCAAACAGCGTTAAAATTAAACGTATGGCAGACGGCGTAGAAACGCTTGTCGGGTTTGACGAAATTAAAGACTTTTTGGTAAAAGAAGGCGTATGAGAGAGCAAGGCGAAGTAATCGGTACAGAGCGCGGATACGCAACCGTATCGGTAGACAAAAAAGAAGAGTGCAGTAAGTGTGGAATGTGCGCCTTTCCCAAAAACGCAAAGACGGTAGAGTTTCGCGCTAAAAACGAACTAGACGCAAAAGTCGGCGATACGGTTGTAATAGAACGCAAAGCCGACGGAAGGTTAAGCGGTGTAATTTTAGCGTTTTTGGTTCCGCTTGTTTTAATAGGCGTGGCAATACTTATAAACTGTCTGTTTATAAACAAAGAAATTTGGATTTTGATATTAAGCGCGATATTCATTGCGTTGTGGTATACCGTTTTGGCGGTAATAGACAAAAAACTTGCGTTTAACGATAAATTCGTTTGTGTAATAGTAGAAATTAAAGAAAGTAAAAAAACGGACGGCGAACAAACCGTTACTATAAAAGACAATAAAAACTAAGGAGAACCGTAATGATTGATTTTGAAGTTTTAAAAAACAACGACCCGGAACTTTATAAGGCGTTAGACCTAGAACTTAACCGACAGAAGAATAACATAGAACTTATCGCAAGCGAAAACTTTGTGTCGGAGTCGGTAATGCTTTGCGCAGGCAGTACGCTTACCAACAAGTATGCCGAAGGCTACCCCGACAAAAGGTATTACGGCGGTTGCCAATACGTAGATATTGCCGAAAAACTTGCAATCGAGCGTGCAAAAAAACTATTCGGCGCCGAACACGTAAACGTTCAGCCCCACAGCGGTGCAAACGCAAACTTCGCCGTATATTTTGCGGTGCTTAACCCCGGCGATACGATAATGGGTTTAAGTTTGGCGCACGGCGGACATCTTACCCACGGCGCAAAAATAACCGTTTCGGGTAAGTATTTCAATTCTGTAAGTTACGGCGTAAAAGAAAGCGACTGCACCCTAGACTACGACGAAATGGAAAGGCTTGCGTTAGAAGTTAAGCCCAAAATAATAGTTTCGGGCGCATCGGCTTATCCCAGAAAAATAGATTTTAAAAGAATAAGGGAAATTTGCGACAAGGTAGGCGCGTATATGATGGTAGACATCGCCCATATCGCGGGGTTGGTTGCTACCGGTTTACACGAAAGCCCCGTTCCTTATGCAGATTTCGTAACCACCACAACTCATAAAACTTTAAGGGGGCCACGTGGCGGTATGATAATGTGTAAAGAACAGTACGCAAAAATCATAGACAAAGCGGTATTCCCCGGAATTCAGGGCGGACCTTTAATGCACATAATCGCAGGTAAGGCGGCGGCTTTCGGCGAAGCGCTTAAACCCGAATTTAAAGCTTATCAAGAACAAATAGTCAAAAACGCAAAGGCGATGAGCGAAGAGTTTATTTCTTCGGGAATTAAACTCGTATCCGGCGGAACGGACAATCATCTTATGCTTTTAGATTTAACCGATACGGGCGTAACGGGTAAAGAATTAGAAACAATGCTAGACCAAGTAAACATTACCGTAAACAAAAACGCTATTCCGTTCGATAAAACGCCGGCATCTGTTACCAGCGGTATAAGAATAGGTACCCCCAGTGTTACCACGCGCGGATTTAAAGAAGACGATTGCCGACTGGTTGCAAAACTGATTACAAAAATTATTAAAGAAAAAGAAAACGCTTACGAATACGTAAAAGAACAGACCAAAAAACTTACCGAAAAATATCCGCTTTACGCAGGAGCGATAAAATAATGAAATACACTTCTAAACTAAACCTTTTAGATACGGAAATCGCAATTAAGTTTATTAAAGACACGTTCGAAAAAGAACTTGCAAAAGCGTTAAAACTAACCAGAGTTTCCGCACCGCTTTTCGTGTTGCCGGAAACGGGCTTAAACGATAACCTAAACGGGTACGAACGCACCGTTCGTTTCGACGTTTTAGATTTAGGCAAAGAAGTAGAAGTCGTTCAGTCTTTGGCTAAATGGAAAAGGAACGCTTTGGCAAAATACGGGTTCGCTTCGGGTACGGGTTTGTACACCGATATGAACGCCATACGTCGTGACGAAACGCTAGACGAAATTCATTCGGTTTACGTTGACCAGTGGGATTGGGAAAAGATTATAGAAAGAAAAGACAGGCGTTTAAGTTATTTAAAGAAAACGGTAAATGCCATATACAAAGCGCTTTTAAAACTTAACGGGGCAGTAAACAAAAAGTATCCCGAACTGTATACCGAACTTCCAGATAAAATAACGTTTATTTCTACCAAGCAACTAGAAGCCGAATACCCCGACTTGTCTAGAAAAGAACGAGAAAAACAGGCTTCTAAAAAATACGGCGCCATTTTCCTTTATCAAATCGGTTGGGATTTATCAGACGGTCAACCGCACGACGGCCGTGCCGCAGACTACGACGACTGGAAGTTAAACGGCGATGTTATTTTGTGGTACGACGTTTTGGGTATTCCGTTTGAAATTTCTTCTATGGGTATAAGGGTAGACGAAAAGAGTTTGGTTAAACAGTTAAAAAAGAAAAAAGAATTATATAAACTAGACAACCCCTATTGTGCCGATATAATAAACGGCAAACTTCCGCTTACCGTCGGTGGCGGAATAGGTCAGTCTAGGCTGTGTATGTTCTTTTTGAAAAAAGCGCACATAGGCGAAGTTCAGGCTTCCGTCTGGTCGGAGCAGTGCATAAAAGAAAAAGCCGAACAGGGCATAAACCTTCTTTAATGGACGCTTTTAG
>CAYYYD010000004.1:0-5266 GCA_964475885.1 uncultured Christensenella sp. | reverse complement strand
TGCATAAAAGAAAAAGCCGAACAGGGCATAAACCTTCTTTAATGGACGCTTTTAGTAGAACGCGTTTGCTTATAGGAAACGCCAATTTACAAAAACTAGAAAAAAAACACGTTGCCGTTTTCGGCGTCGGCGGTGTGGGCGGTTTCGTTGCGGAATCGCTTGTAAGAAGCGGTATCGGTGAAATTACCGTTATCGACAGCGATACCGTTGCGCCAAGCAACCTAAACCGCCAGATTATAGCAACCGTCGAAAATATCGGAAAGCCTAAAACTCTGGCTATAAAAGAAAGGTTTTTGTCTATTAACCCTAATGTTAAAGTTAATACGGTAGATACATTTTATTTACCCGAAAACGCAGACGAGTTAGATATTACCGTATTCGATTACGTAGTAGACGCCATAGACACGGTAACGGCAAAAGTAGAACTTGTAAAAAGAGCCACGATAAACGGTATTCCCGTAATATCTTGTATGGGAACGGGCGGTAAAACCGACCCTACCAAACTAAAAGTAACCGATATATATAAAACGCAGGGTTGTCCGCTTGCACGGGTTATGCGTAACCTGTTAAAGAAAAACGGCGTAAAAAAACTTAAAGTCGTTTATTCGGACGAGCCCAACGTGGTTTTTAACCAAGAATTAAACACGGCAGAAACAAAGCCTAACGGCAGGGTTGCTCCGCCGTCTATGATATTCGTACCTGCGTCGGCAGGAATTTTGCTTGCAAGAGAAGTAATTTTCGATTTATTAAAGTAATTCGCTTGACAAAATTCTACGGGGGGGGGGTATACTGTCTAGTATGGGTAAGTGCCCTAAAACAAACCGGCTCCCATTTAAGTAAATAAATATAAAAGATTTTTGCCACAGCGGTAACCGTTTTGGTTTTACCGTTGTGTAATCGTGTTTATAAAAGGCGTCGGGTTTAGACGCAAAAAGGAGAAGAAAAAAAATGAAGATATTTATAGCGTCGGATGTGCATGGTTCCAGCGCATACGCAAAAAAGACGGTCGAGCGTTTTGTAGAAGAAAAAGCGGAATTGCTGGTTTTGTTGGGCGATATATACAATCACGGTCCGCGCAACCCATTCCCCAAACAATATAACCCCAAAGAAGTCGCCGATATTTTAAACGGCATAAAAGACAAACTTATAGTAATAAAAGGTAATTGCGACAGTCAGGTAGACACGCTTATTTCGGAATTCGATTTTATAGAAGATATGTGTGTAATAAGCGGTGGTAAAAAGATACTGTTAACGCACGGACACGTGTACAATAAAGACAATTTGCCCGCAACAAAATTCGACGCGATTATTTACGGGCATTTCCATACCGGCTTTATAGAAAGAAAAGGTCAAACGGTAGTGGCAAACACGGGTTCTGTATCGTTGCCAAAAAATGACACGCCAAACAGTTATATTATTTTAGAAGAAGGCGAAATCACGCTTAAAGATTTACAGGGAAAAGAAATAGACAAAACACGTATTTAACGTTTAGATAAAGGAGAAAATATGTTAGAAGTAAAAAATCTTAAAAAGGTATACGTTACGGAAGGGTTAGAACCGGTAACCGCCCTTAACGGAGTATCTATTAAGTTCCCCGATAAGGGCTTGGTGTTTATACTCGGACGAAGCGGTTCGGGTAAATCTACGTTGCTTAATTTAATCGGCGGTCTAGATAAGGCAGACGAAGGCGAAATAATAGTAAAGGGCAAAAGCAGTGCAGATTTTACGCCTGCCGACTTTGACAGTTACAGGAATACTTACGTCGGGTTTATCTTTCAGGAATTTAATATTTTAGAAGAGTTTACGATAGCCGAAAACATTGCGCTTGCGCTGGAACTTCAGGGTAAGTCTTCGGACAGGCAAGCAGTAGACGAACTATTACAACTTGTCGAATTAGATGGTTTGGGCGACAGAAAACCAAACACTCTGTCGGGCGGTCAAAGACAACGTGTGGCAATAGCCCGCGCGCTTATTAAAAACCCCGAACTTATAATGGCAGACGAGCCGACCGGTGCGCTAGATACCAAAACCGGTCAGCAGATTTTAGACACGCTTAAAAAGTTGTCTAAAGACAAATTGGTTTTGGTAGTTTCTCACGACCGAGAATCTGCCGAAAAGTATGCCGACAGAATTATAGAAATCGCCGACGGCGAAATCGTTTTAGACAAAACCAAAGAAATTACCTACGCAAAAGAATTAAGCGAAAACGTAGACGTTTTGGGCGACGTTATTACCGTAAAAAACGGCAAAGACGTAACCGAACAAGAAGTTGCCGAAATAGTTAAACTCATTAAAGAAAACGACGGCGAAAGCGTTATTACGCTAGGCAAAAAAGACGTGCCCGAAGTTAAAAGGGTATGCAGAATATCCGACAAAAAGCGCGAAGTTTTTAGGAAAACTAAAGACGACGACATAAAAGTTTACGACGGCGAACGTCCGGAACTTATAAAATCTAAACTTCCGTTAAAGCAAGCGCTTAAAATGGGGCTTAGCGGATTAAAGGCAAAGCCGGTAAGGTTTGTGTTTACAGTGTTTTTGTCGGTTATCGCTTTTTGCGTGTTCGGTGTTTTTTCTACATTGATGCTGTTCGACTCTAATTACTCGCTTTCTCAGGCAATGCAACAAAACGGATACCAAAGCGCAACGATAGAAAAGAATTACGACTACACGTCCAGAACCGTTTTGGTGCATACCAACGGTACCGAGTCTATAGAAAAAGAAAGTTCGGCTACCAAAACTACTATGTTTAGTCAGGCAGAAGTAGAAAACTTAAACGCAAGCGGTAACGAAAACTATGCCGGCATATTTACTTTGGGCGGAACTTCGTATACATCTGCGATAAGCGAACATTCGATTAACTTAACACAGCTTACGCTAGAAGACTTCGGCGCAAACGGTAAGTATTTCCCGTTTAAGTCTTTACAGGGTTTTTCAGACTGCGGTGCGGAGTATATGGAGCAAAACGGCTTTGAACTGTTAGCAGGTAAATATCCCGAAAACGCAGACGAAGTTGCTATTTCAAATTATATTTACGAGTTGTTTAGGTATTGCGGAAAGGCTTATACCGACGGTTCAAAATCGAGTATTTTAAACCAAGAAGCATTTGTTAAAAGCGGAAAGAAACTTACCTTAAACAGCAAGAGCGCAGGCGACTTGTCGCTTACGATAGTAGGTATTTACAACGTATCCGACCTTTCGGAATTCGAGCCGATTAAAAACTACCAAAACAACAGTTTAAGCAACAACGAAAGGCAGGCTTTGGCAGACAAACTTATGGCTACGGTGTTTAACAGTTTCGATACGGTCGCATACGTAAACACAAGTTTTTACGAACAACACAAAAATTACGCTAAAGAAGAAACGGTACAAATTAAAACCATAAAAGCAAAGGGCTTGTACTTAGATACTTCTAGGTCTAACGCAACTCACGGCGCGGGCTCGCAAAAATTCTTTGCCGACACTACCTACAAATACAACAAAAACTATATTGCTTTGTACGACCTTAGCGGACAGTCTATGAACTTTAACCTTAAAGACAACGAGATTATCGTTCCTAAATCGGTGTACGAAAAACTCGTAAAAGAAAAAGGCGGTGTCGTGGGCGAGTTGTCGGATAGCGTTCTTGACGCATTAAAAAAGGTTGTGTACTACGCAAAAAACATAAATAATCTAGAAGCGCAACTAAAACTCGTAGGTTATTACGAACTCGTAAACGGCGGTTCTAACAACGATTCCCCTTATTTAGTAACAACCGATTTTATTTACAAATACGCTACGGTAGACGAATACAGCGTTACTCGTACCATAACCGATTACAGCGGTGTAGAAAATGCTAAATACAATTATATCATTACCAAAACCGACTGTTCTTTAAGTCAGGTAAAAAGAATGCTTTCTAGTCGAAACGGCGCAAATTTCGCAATGAGAAACAGCGATTACGATACGTTGTTTAACGGGGAAATAATTCCTACCGTAAGGCAACTTCAAACCATATTCTTGACGGGCGGACTGGTAATGGGCATTTTTGCGGCGCTTATGCTTTTGAATTTTATCTCTGGTTCGATAGACGCAAAAAGAAAGGAAATTGGTATTTTAAGGGCGGTCGGCGCAGGGCGGTCGGACGTATTTAAAATATTCTTTACCGAGTCGTTGTTGCTTGCCGTAATGTGCTTTATATTGGCGTGTATATTGGCGTACGTCGGAACGGTGGTTTTAACAAACGAACTCGCCAAAATTTTCGGAACGCAGTTGCTTTCGTTCGGGTTTGTAAATGTAGTTTTAATATTCGTTATATCTATGTTTATATCTGTTTCGGCTACGTTGTTCCCCGTAATAAAAGAATCTAAAAAATCGCCCGTAGAAAGCATTAGGTCGCTATAACGTAATAACTAAAAAGGCTGTGTTAAACAGCCTTTTTTTACGCAAAAAACCCCTGTCGCAAGTTACCCTTACGGCAGGGGTTTTAGTAACCATCGTTATTAAATTCTAAGCAAACGGTTTATGTACGCCTGATTGTAATTTAAAGTGTCTAAAAGAATAAACACATCTACGCTACCGAAGTCTTTGTCGGTAAAAGTGTCTTTAGAAACTTTTGCGCCGAAACTTAAATAGGCGCGTATAAGCGACGGAAGGCTTCGTTTAATTTCGGGTTGGTTTAACTGTTCTGTCGGAATAAGTTGTACCTGATAATCTTCTTTTGCCTTTATGTCGAATTGTTTCGTAGAGTGTAAGTTTGCCAAATAAGAAAACTCTTTTGCAAACACGTTTTTATCCGTTCCGAAAAAACTTGCTTCGCCGATAATAAACCTGTAACCCTGTTCTCTTAAATAAGAAATGATAAACCTAAACAGGTGCATTAAAACGGTGGTGTTTCTGTACTCCCTTTTAACGACTGCACGAGAAAGTTCGGCAATCTTTTCGCCGGTGTTTTTAAGCGAAGTTATATCGAATTCTTCTTCGCAAACGAAAGGCTTTTCGCCCAGCCATTCGCTGGTAATAATTCTGTAACAGCCGACTACCTGACCGTTTTCGTTGTCTACGCAAATTACTTGTTTGGCGTACTTATCGTATTCGGTGCAGTCTAGTCCGCTGGCAATTTCCAGTTCGGGGCGATATTCTTTTAGCATATCGGTATATCTTAAAGAATAGGCTTTTCTGTTTTCTTCTAAAGTTTCTGCAAATTTAGTCGTAAATCTTTCTTTTTCCATTTTTTCTCCTAAGTTTACATATATATTTTACCAACTAAACGATAAAAAAGCAAGTGTAT
>CAYYYD010000003.1:41730-50214 GCA_964475885.1 uncultured Christensenella sp. | reverse complement strand
AATTTTTACTGCGTTTTATTATTTAAGCGTTTTTTCTTGCATTTTTTGGCTGTTTATTATATAATGTAAAAGATTTAAGGAGTGCGAATGGTTGACAAAATATTAGAGTATATTTGCATATTTATAGCGTTAATGGTTGTACTTCCGTTTCACGAATTCGCGCACGCTTACGCGTCGGTAAAAAACGGCGATTATACTCCTAAAATGTTCGGCAGATACACGCTTAATCCTTTTGCTCATTTCGATGTTTTAGGTATTATATGTTTCGTGTTTGCAGGTTTCGGTTGGGCAAAGCCCGTACCAGTAAATCCCGACAATTTTAGAAATTATAAAAAAGGTTGTTTTTGGGTTTCCGTATCCGGCGTTTTAGCAAACTATATTCTTGCGTTTTTGGTGTATCCGTTATTTATTCTGGCAATGTTTTATTTGCCTTCGTTCGGGTATTTTACAACAGTTATAGTGGGGTCGCTGTTTTATATTTTTAATCTTAGCGTCGTGTTTTTTGTATTCAATTTGTTACCGCTTTATCCGTTAGACGGGTTTAGGGTGTACGAAATTTTGTGTGGAGCACGCGGTGGTATCTATAATTTTTTAAAAAAGTACGGCACTTACATATTATATGGTTTGTTCTTTTTAAGCGTAATTGCCGATATAACGGATTTTTATTACATAGATATTTTGGGTAACATACTAGACATATTAAGTTTTTATGTCAGTTATCCGATTACTGCGTTTTGGGGGTTGATTTTTTAATGGCGGAATTCGAGTCAGTCGTTGACTATTCAACTAAATTAGATAATTTCGAAGGACCTTTAGATTTATTGTTGCATCTAATTAAAGAAGCAAAAATAGAGATAAAGGATATTTTTGTTTCTCAGGTTACAGAACAGTTCTTGCAATATATGGAAGGGCTAAGCGTTTTAGATGTAGATAAAGCCAGCGACTATCTTAATATGGCGGCAACCCTTTTAGAAATAAAGTCTAAATCTATTCTACCTAAAATAGAAGAATACGTAGAAGAAGACCCCGAAACCACTCTTATAAGACAACTAGAAGAATACAAGTTATTTAAAGAAGTAAGCGAAAAATTAAAAAGTCAAGAAAACGTAGAAAGGTTTTATAAAGAACCCGATAAGTCGGTCGGCGACGTTAAAGTGGTTTATAACGACTTTAATTTAGAAGGTTTGATTTCGGCTTTTTCTAAACTTTTAATGCGTGTAGACGACAAAAGGAAACAAGAAAACGTTTTAAAAGAAATTCCGAAAGAAATTTTTACCGTTAAAGATAAAGTAGAACAAATAAGAACGGTTTTATTAGAAAGAAACAGTATAAGTTTTTTTGAGATTTTTACTAAATATTACACAAAAAGCGAACTTATTACTACCTTTCAGGCTATGCTCGAACTACTTAAAATGCAATACATTACGGTAGAACAAACGGGTATTTTTGACGATATTACTTTAACATTGAGGGAAGACAGAAATGAAGAACTCGGCGAAATTGACGAATATAATTGAATCTATTTTGTTTGTATCGGGTACGCAAGTTGCAATTTCGGATATATCCGATAAGCTAGGCGTTACCGATAAAGAAGTATTAAACGCCGCGCAAGAACTTAAAGCTAAGTATTCTAACGAAAGCGGTATTCAACTTTTAATTTTTAACAAAAAATTACAGTTTAGTTCTAACCCCGACTACGCAGAACAAGTTTCTTCGGTATTAAACCCGATAAAAGAAAAAGAACTTTCTAAAAGTATGTTAGAAGTTGCGGCGATAATTGCGTACAAACAG
Source organism: uncultured Christensenella sp. (assembly GCA_964475885.1). Taxonomy (GTDB): domain Bacteria; phylum Bacillota; class Clostridia; order Christensenellales; family Borkfalkiaceae; genus UBA1259. The sequence goes on along the minus strand of CAYYYD010000003.1, from coordinate 48,423 downwards.
CCCGTTACCAGAATCGATTTGGAAGAAATAAGGGGCAATTCCGAATACGCCGTACAAAAACTTTTAGAATTGGGTGTAATAGAACCCGTCGGCAGAAAAGACGCGGTAGGCAGACCCGTTATGTTTGGGACGACAGATAACTTTTTAAAAAGGTTTCAGATTTCTTCTCTAGACGAACTACCCGATTACGACGAACTTATAAATAAAATAAGTTTAATACGCGGTACCGATAACGACGACAGCAGTTATCTTTATAAAAAAGATGTTTATATTGATGAAGAAGTTGCTACCACCACGCCCGACGACGGCACGGAACCACCTAAAACCGACGACGCTAATCGAAACCATTCTACGACAGACGATTTCGATTTACCCGACATCAGCGAAGAAGAAGTTCCCGATTTTCTTAAAAACGAAGACATAAACAAATTTTAATTAAACGATTTTACAAAGTATATTAAGTTATATAATGCAAATATTAAAAATAATGATTGCGGTATTTTTAATATTTGCATTTTTATTTTTACCCGTTTTTATTAAAATCGGTTTAGTGTTTTCTAAAACGGCAAAAAAACTTTATTTCGGTATATATTTGTTTGGGGTTTTTACCGTTTTAAGCGGTTATGCAGAATTAAAAAAAGACGGAATTTACGTACATTTATCACCTAAAAAGGCTTATTATTTTGCATACAAAAAACTTTTATCGGTTAAAAATTCAATAAAACCTTTAAAAGATTTTCAGATAATCGAAGTTAAAACTTGCATAGATTTAGGTTCTGAATGGGATTTTTTTAATGTACTGTTGTTCGGATATTTGCATAATTTAACCACGCAAACGCTTAAAAATTTTTTTTGCGACAGAAAACCCTACCTTGTTTTAGACAATAAAATTAACTTAACAAACGAAAACAAGTGTAATTTTTACGCGGAAACTAAAGTATTATTTAATTTTTTACTAGTTATATTAGAGATTTTTAAATTTTTATCGGAGAAAATTATAAATGTGTTCAGACAACAAAAACAGCAGAATTAACAGAGTTGTAGAAACTACTCTTAAAAACTTATCTTCTATCGTAGACGTAAACACGGTAATCGGCACACCGGTAAACGATAATCAGGGCAACACAATTATTCCCGTTGCAAAGGTTACTATGGGAATTTTAACCGCTGGTGGAGAATACGGTAAACTTAACTTTTTTAAAAAAGGGGAAGACTTGCCGTTTTCTGCGGGAAACGGTTCGGTTATTTCGCTAAAACCGTGCGGTTTTTTAATTAAAAACAGTACTTCCGAAGAGTATAAATTTATTTCAGTCGGAAACAGCGCATACGATTCTATATTAGAAAAAGTTACCGATTTTTTAACCGACTTAACCGTTAAAGGTGAAACGAGATGAAAAAGATAATATCGGTTTTTTGCATTTTTTCTTGCCTGTTTTTTTGCAATTTAACGTATAACGTAAAAAATAACGGTACTGTTCTTGCGGAAAATACTTCGTCGGAAATAGTTATGGAAGTTAATTCTGAAAGAGTTTTATATAAAAGTAACGAAAAAAGCAAAAAATATATGGCAAGTACCACAAAAATTTTAACCGCGCTGTGCGTTATAGAAAACTGCGATATATCAGACATTGTTACCGTTACTAGTCAAACCGTTGGGGTAGAAGGTTCTAGTATCTATTTAGAAGCAGGCGAACAAATAAGCGTTAAAGAACTTTTATACGGTTTGATGTTGCGTTCGGGTAACGATTGCGCCGAAACTTTGGCGGTGTATTGCAGTGGTTCTATAAAAGAATTTGCAAGTTTAATGAACGAAACCGCAAAAAGAATAGGCGCAACCGACAGTAATTTCGTTAATCCGCACGGGCTTCACGACGATAACCATTACACGACGGCTTACGACCTTGCGCTTATATCTTGCTACGCTATGAAAAATCAAACATTTAGGGAAATCGTAGGGACAAAAAGAGTAGACGTTTCTTTTTCTACAAGGGATTATAAAAGGCATTTGGTAAACAAAAATAAAATGCTTACCGAATTTGACGGAGCAACCGGAATTAAAACAGGTTATACCAAAAAGGCAGGAAGGTGCCTTGTTTCTAGTTGTATAAGAAACGGTATGGAACTTGTTTGCGTCGTACTTAATTGCCCACCTATGTTTGAAAAGTCAAAGTCTCTTTTAAACGAATGTTTTAACGAATACCATAATACTAAACTTATAGAAAGCGACAACATAATAGACTTTATTTACGCAAGTAATTCCGACAAAAAAATACCCGTATATATTAAAAACGATATTGTTATTCCGCTAACGGAAGCCGAAAAAAAGAATATAAAAATAGTTTACGACTATCCTAAAAACTTAAATGAGCAAGTAGTTGCAGAGCAAGAAATAGGCGATATTAAAATTTATACCGAAAATAACTTGATTTTTACCGAAAAAGTCTTTACTATAATAGGTAGCAATTAAATTTAGGTGGTATTTATGAGAATAAACAAATTTTTGGCCGAATGCGGTGTCGCTTCTCGTCGCGCGTCAGATAAACTTATTCAGGACGGAGTCGTTAAAATAAACGGAAAGGTATGTAGTTTAGGCGACGAAATAGATACTTCTTGCGACAGCGTTACCGTAAACGGAAAAAAAATTAACAGCGTCAGCAAATTCGAGTATTATATAATGAATAAGCCAAAGGGGTATATCACTTCGGTTAAAGACGACAAGGGCAGAAAAACCGTAATGGATTTGCTTCCTAATAACGTAAAACGAATTTTCCCGGTGGGAAGGCTAGACTACGATTCAGAAGGTTTGTTGATTTTAACCAACGACGGAGAACTTACGTTTAAATTAACGCACCCCAAAAACGAAGTGCCCAAAACTTATTTGGTAAAAACAGAAAAACCCGTATCCGAACAAGACTTGATAAAACTGCGTAACGGTGTTGTTATAGACGGGGTTAAAACAAAAAAATGTAATATTAAGCTTGTAGAAAACACTAAAACGAGTTGCAAGTTACATGTTACCATTACCGAAGGCAGAAACCGTCAGGTAAGAAAAATGTTCGAAGCAATCGGTAATAACGTAGATTTTTTAAAAAGAATTAAAATCGGAGAACTGACTTTAAGCGGGCTTAATCGCGGTGAAGTAAGAAGTTTAAATCCGAGAGAAATAGACTATTTACTAAACATCTAATTTTTTTATATAACAAAAAAGACCTTAAAAGGTCTTTTTTAATTTGTTTAACTAAACTGTATATCTAAATTTTTTAAGTCTTGCCAGAAAAAACCTTATTACGTAATACAATACGGCGTCGACAGATAAAAGTACAGGTATAATTAGCGATAAAATAATTGTTCCCGTTGCCGAAAAATCTACGTTAAACAATAAATTCATAGCAAAAGAAATTAAAATCACGTTAAACGCCACGATAAAAGATACCAAAATCGTATCGCCGAAAATCTTAACCGTCGTCTTTTTAGGCTTTTTCTTGAAAAAAACAAAATTAACAATCGGAAAAACGCAAAGAAGCAAAACGGAAAAAACCGTCATAAAAGTTCCTAGTCCCAAGTCGTCGGAATACTTAGAAGCAATAAACCAAAACTCTGCAATCGTAACCAAAAAAATTATTAAAGACGATACTAAATTAAGTAAATTTACATAAACATTACCGACTTTAACCGAAGAATTTTTTGACGAAACTTTTACTTTTAAATCGTCTTTTTTTGCGTTTTCTACAATGTCGGTAAAATCTATTTTGTTAAAGTTTATGTTGTTTTGCGCAATATAATCTACGTCGTCAATGGTTTCTTCTAGTTTTAATTTTTCGGTACTTTCTATGGGTTTAAGTTCTTTTTCTGTATTTTCTTCGGGTTTTTCCGTTGGATTATTGTTTTTTATAAGTTCACCTAAAATACTACGAAAACTTATATCCGAAGCCGAATCTTGCATATCGAAAGTTTTTTCTTTATTTTCCGAAACGGTTACATTGTTTACGGGCGTTTCGTTTGAAGTTTTAACTTCCGATTTTACCGAAGCATCGTTTAAAATAGGGGAAACCGCGGTAACGGGTTTTTCTATATACTTTGTAGTTTCTACGTATTTTACAACTTGTTCTGGTTGTATGTCTATAAGTTTGTCTATTATACCTTTAGAATACGACCAAACCGACGTATTTTCTTCTAAAAAAGCCTTTCCTGAATCGGTAATTTTAATATATTTGCGTCTACCGTCGGGCGCATCGTTCCAATACGATTTTACATACCCCAAAGACTCTAAACGCTTTAACGAACTGTAAAGCGTTGCCTGATTTATTTGATATTTATTTTGACTTTTTAATTCGATAGCGTCGCTGATTTGCTGGGCAAACTTGTCGCTGTCGAGTATAGAATGAAGAATAATCGTATCAATATGACCGCGAATAAAATCGCTACTGATTGATTGTTCCATAATAATCCCAACCTTCGTTTTTTTTTAATTATATAATAATTATGTAAATATGTCAAGATTTTAATAAATATTTTAAGCCAGATTATGTGTGTCAAAACGGTATTTCGCATAAAACCGTAAAAACTTCGTTTAACAAAAAATTTCACATTTAAACCAAAAAAAATTAAAAATAAAATTAAAAGAAAAATATTTAATAATAATTATAAAAAATGTATTGACAAGCGTATTTTGTTGGTTTATAATAAAAAAACACTAAACTATGCTTAAAAGTATTGTTTTGCGCATAGTTACATATGTTTCAATTTGGTATTTTATATCCCCTTTTAACTAAAAATATTAGGAGTTTGCTATGAAAAACAACTTTTATCGAGAACGTGAAATTTCGTGCATAGACCGAACTGACGAAATCGTTTCTAACCTACCGTACTACGTCAAAGATTTTTTTGTCGGAATCGAACCCAGAACCACACCGCTTACAAGGTTAAATTACGCCTACGATTTAAGGGTGTTTTACGATTTTTTGGTAAAAAAGGTTTTTAGAAACAGAAAGCCCGAAGACATAGAATTAAGCGATATTGCAAATTTAACGTCTACCGACATAGAATACTTTTTAAGTTACCTTTCGCATTACGAAATAAACAATAAAATAGAAAGCTGTACAGAAAACGGAAAAGCCAGAAAATTATCTACCCTGCGCTCGTTTTTTAAGCATTTATTCAATAAAAATATGATTCCTTCTAATATCGCTTCTAAGGTTTCTATGCCTAAACTCCACGATAAAGAAATAATCAGGCTAGAATCCGACGCTAATAAAGACGAAGTCGGCGACCTTTTGTATGTTGTAGAAAGCGGAAAAGGTTTGACTAAACGGCAATCTTCGTACCATAACCTAACCCGTATTAGAGATTGCGCCATAATTACTCTTTTTTTAGGTACGGGAATTCGTATCAGCGAACTTGTCGGTTTAAACGTAGAAGACTTCGATTTTAAAACGAACAGTTTTATAGTTACGCGAAAAGGTGGAAATCGTGCTGTATTGTATTTTAACGACGAAGTCGCTTCTGCCCTTTCCGATTACATAGAAAAGCGTAAAATTGACTTAGAAAACTCTGCAAATCCCGAAGAAAACGCTATGTTTTTGTCGCTTCAATTAAAACGTATTTCCACGCGTCAGGTACAAGAACTAGTTAAAAAGTACGCAAAAATAATTTCTCCGCTAAAAAAAATTACACCGCATAAACTTCGCAGTACGTACGGAACTAATTTATACAGGCAGACCAAAGATATTTATGTCGTGGCAAACTGCCTTGGGCATAGCGACGTAAACACCACTAAAAAGCATTATGCCGCAATAACCGAAGACGTAAGAAAAAACGCCGCGCAAACATATTCTATAAGCAACAAAGATAAAAAGTAAATTTAAACATAAAGGGACTAACAAAGTTTTTTCGTTAGTCCTTTTTACTTTATTCGTTTACCCTGCCTTAACCTTCACTTTTCTATTTTTGTAATTTTAATTATTTTGTAGTTTTTATCGGGTTCTATACACTTACCACAACTATCGCATTTTTTTGTCGGGTCTAAATCGCAAAACTCGTCGCATTCGCCACAGTCTATACAAACTCTATCGTATAATTTACACCTAATTTCTTTTTCCATATTTTTATTATATCCCCTATTTACGATAAATGCAACTGTTTTATGTAAATAAAAATTAAACATTTGTTTGACATTTTGTTTTTTATATGATATTATTGTTATATGAAAAAAGAAGAATTAAATTTAAGGTTAAAAGAATTATACGATTTTACCGTAGATTTTATTGCTACAAACGGGTTTCCGCCATCTGTTAGGGAAATTTGTTATACTTTAAACATAAAATCTACCGCAACAGCCTACTCTTATTTAAACAAACTTAAAAGTCAAGGCTTACTAAACAAAGCGCCGTTAAAAAAACGAGCCATCGCTTTGCCCAACAAAAATCTTTCGTTTAAAAATATTCCTATCGTCGGTTTAATTAGGGCGGGCTCCCCCATTTACGCGGTAGAAAATTTAGACGGTTATTGCCCTTTGCCCGAAGAATTTTCTAATTCTAACGCCGATTTCGCGCTACGCGTCAGCGGAGAAAGTATGATTAACGCAGGCATATGCGACAACGACTTAATTATAGTCAAACAGCAAGAAACCGCCGACAACGGCGATATTGTCGTTGCGCTTGTAGACGACAGCGCAACGGTAAAAAGGCTTTTTAA
>CAYYYD010000003.1:26211-41630 GCA_964475885.1 uncultured Christensenella sp. | reverse complement strand
AATTCGATAGAAGCCCCCTGAACAAAACAACCTGCCGCCATAATAACTTCGTCGTTATAACCTGGCATTGCCCACGGCATTACCGACACGTGACTGTCTATGGGTGAATTTTGCTGAATACATTGTATAAAAGATATTAGTTTATCTCTGTCGTTAAACATTATCGACCTTGTAATATCGTAAGGAATTTTACCGACTTCGGGAGAAGTTTTATAACCCATTTCCGAAAGAACATATCCGAATAACAAAGAACCTTTTAATGCTTGCAAAACGGTATGCGGTGCTAAAAATACGCCTTGGAAAAAACTTTGGTACCCTGCCTGATAAGAACCGACTTCACCGCCGATAGATGGAGCGGTAAGCCTGTTTTGAATAAGTTCGATATATTTGGAATCACCGCATATATAACCGCCTGTATAAGCGATACCGCCACCCGGATTTTTTATAAGCGAACCCGCAATAACGTTTGCGCCGACGTCGGTCGGCTCTTGTTTCTCTACAAATTCGCCGTAGCAGTTGTCAACGAACACGCAACCCTTAAACCCGTTTTCTCTTACGAATTCTATAACTTTTTTAATTTCTTTAATACATATCGGGTCACGCCACTCGTACCCCCTAGAACGCTGAATATATACCATGTCGGGCATTTTTTCGGACAAAGATTTTTTTACCGCTTCGTAGTCGATTTTGCCGTTTTTTAAGCCAACCGAATTAAAGGTTACACCTAAGTCTTTAAGCGAGCCGACGCCTTCTTTATAAATAACGTCTAACAATGTATCGTAAGGTTCGCCCGACACAGCCAAAACAGAGTTGCCCGGTCTTAAAACGCCGTATAACGCTAACGATATGGCGTGCGTACCCGAAACGATATTAGGCGAACAAATTGCGCTTTCCGAACCGAAAATATCGGCAAACAATTCGTTAAGCTTATCTCTGCCTTCGTCACCGTACCCGTACCCCGACGAACCGGAAAAATGCCTTAGCGCGATTTGGTTTTTCTTAAAAGCGTTAAGAACTTTTTCTTGGTTAAAAAGCGCAATGTCTTCTAGTTCTAAAAACTGTTTGGATAATTTTTTTTCGCATTTTTCAATAAGTTTTAAATCAATCATAACTGCTCCACAATGTTTTTTGCAATATTTTTAACGTCGCCTTCGACGTAATTTACATTAGGAATTTTATTAAAAAAGGTAATTTGTCTTTTAGCGTAATGCCTGGTATTAAGTTTTATTAAATCTATCGCCTGCTCTAACGGAATTTCGCCTTTTAAATACGAATAGATTTCTTTATAACCGATTGCCTGCATACACTGATTTTTTTCGGTTAAACCGCTTTTTACCAGGTTATTAACTTCGTCAATAAACCCGTTACGTATCATATTGTCTACACGACTGTTTATTCTGTCGTACAAAATGTTTCTTTCGTGCTTAAAAGAATAAGCCGTATAATCGTAAAGCGGAATTTCTTCGTCTACGATTTGCGATTTAACAAAACCGCTTTCGTAAATTTCTAACGCACGAACAACCCTTTTTAAGTCGTTAAAATGAAGTTTTTCGGCAGAATCTTTATCGACTTTTTTTAAGACGTTGTAAACGTACTCTTTACCGTATTTTTCAGAAAGTGCAAAATATTTATTTCTAGCGCTAAGGTTTGCAACCGAATTGCCGTACGAATAATCGAAAAGCAAAGATTTTATATAAAAACCCGTTCCACCGCATATAATCGGAATTTTTCCGTTTTTAATTAAGTTGTCTAAAATCGGTTTTGCCTTTTCTTTATAATCGCCTACCGAAAAAGAGCGGTCGTTTTCTACAATGTCTATCATATGATGAGTAACGCCCTGCATTTCTTCGGTCGAAATTTTTGCCGTACCTATATTTAAACCTTTATATACGGTAAGTGCGTCGGCGCAAATTACTTCGGAATCGAGCAGTTTTGCAATTTCTACGGCAAGGGCGGACTTTCCCGACGCCGTAGGACCGCAAACGACTATTACCTTACCTTTGTTTAGACAATCCTTTTGAACCATTTGTCGATTTCCGTTCTAGATATTTTTACGGCAATCGGTCTGCCGTGCGGACATTTAAGCCCGAGATTGGATTTTAGCATAGAAATAAGTAAATCTATTTCTTTGTCGTTTAATTTATCGCCCGATTTAATTGCCGATTTACAAGCTTTTACGGCTATTTTATCCCTTAACACTTCGTTTAGCGTAACCGACTTTAACGAGAATAAATCGGATACTACGTCGTCGAAAAAGTTTTTAAGGTTTAAATCTGCAATGCATACGGGTACAGAATTAACCTTAAAAGTGTTTTGACCAAACTGCTCTATTTCGATACCCAACTGGTTAAATAAATCTTTTTTTTCTTCTATAAAACCGTACTCTAAATAATTAAGCGTTAAAATATACGGTATAAGTAAGGGCTGGGTTAAAATGTCTTGATTTTTAATTTGTTCGTTAAACTTATCAAACAATATGCGTTCGTGCGCCGCGTGTTGGTCGATTAAGTACAGGTCTAACCCGTCTTCTAAAATAAGATAGGTGTTTAAGGCCTGCCCTACGACTTTTAAGTCTTTTTCTAATTTAATTGCGGTCTGAACGGGTTTCGGCGGCTCTTGTTTTTCGGTTTCTTTTTTATTTAGTTCAAGCGACTCTAAATATCTTTTGTTTTCGGCAAAAATATCTGCATCGCTTTTTTCTTCTTTATTTAAAACATCTTGTTCGGGTTTTACATCGTTAAAAAAAAGTTTATCGAACTTAAACGTTTCTTTTTCTAAAACACTTTCGTTATGTGTAACATAATCTGTATTGTTTTCGATAGGTTTTTCCTTATTTTCTACAACAATACCAAGTGCTTGTGCCGAACCGTCTAAAACCTTTGATACAACCGAATAAATCGCACCGTAAACAACCTGATTATTTTGAAACCTTACATCTAATTTGTTGGGGTGAACGTTACAGTCAACCACGTCGGAAGGTAATTCTAAACTTAAAACGTAAAAAGGATACCGTCTTTTCATTAAATAACTGGAATAAGCGTTAGATATTGCAGACGAAACCGTTTGATTTTGAATAAACCTACCGTTTAAAAACACTGTTTGATAACTTCTGTTCCCTTTTGCATGCTCGGGTTTTGCAAGATAACCTTTAATTGTAATTCCGTTCTTTTCGGTATCAATATAATAACATTCTTTTACTGCCGACGCACCGTACACGCAAATAAAAGCGGATTCCAGCCCGTCGCCGTAAGACGAAAGAACTTGTTTCCCGTCTGAATACAACTTAAAAGATATATCGGGGTTGCCTAAAATAAATCTTGCCACCGTAACGATAATTTCACTTTCTTCAGACCGCGCCGTTTTTAAGAACTTTTCTCTCGCAGGGGTGTTAAAAAACAAATTATCTACCGTAATGGAAGTTCCGTCGGAAGAAGCCGTGTCTTCCGCCACACCGGAGACACCGCCTTCGGAGTAAATTTTTGCGCCGAACTGTTGATTTTTGGGCTTAGAAACTATCGTAAGTTTAGAAACGGACGCAATACTTGGAAGCGCTTCCCCCCTAAAACCCAACGAAGAAACATTATAAAGGTCATCTACGCAAGAAATTTTGCTTGTCGCATGCGGAAGCAACGCAAGTTTTAATTGGCTTTTTTCTATTCCGTCGCCGTCGTCCGATACGTTAATAGAAGATATTCCGCCCGAAAGAATAGAAACGGTAATATTAGACGCGTTGGCGTCTATGCTGTTTTCTACCAATTCTTTAACGACCGATGCAGGGCGTTCTATAACTTCCCCTGCAGAAATTCTGTTATATACTTTGCTACTTAAAACGTTTATGTTTGCCATTACTTGTTACCCGTAACCTTTTCGTGTAAATCGGAAAGAATAATAAATGCCTGCATTGGCGAAATATTGTTTATATCTAATTCCGAAATGATTTTTTCTGTTTCGCTTTTAGCCGAAACGGTTTCCGTTTCGGAATAATCTGCGTCGTTTCTTTCAACCGATATATGCGATTTTTCTAGCGACGAAAGAATTTGTTTTGCCCTTACCGTAACGTTTTTATCTATACCTGAAAGTTCGGCGACTTCTATACCGAAACTTCTGTTTGCGCTACCGCGCATAATTTTACGTAAGAAAATTACGGTTCCCTGCATTTCTCGTACGGTAACCTTGTAATTCTTTACGCCTTCTATCAAATTTTCCAATTCAGTAAGCTCGTGATAATGCGTTGCGAAAAGAGTTTTTGCCTTGATGTTTTTTGTTATGTATTCTACAACCGCCCAAGCGATACTCAACCCGTCGAAAGTGCTTGTCCCCCTGCCGATTTCGTCAAGAATAATAAGACTTTTTTCGGTAGCGTTTTTAAGAATATACGCCGTTTCGGACATTTCTACCATAAAAGTGCTTTGGTCTGACGTTAAACTGTCGCTTGCGCCTATCCTGGTAAATATTCTGTCTACGATAGGAATGTCTGCCGACTTACAAGGAACAAAACAACCTATGTGCGCCATTAAAACTATTAAAGCGTTTTGGCGCATATACGTAGATTTACCCGCCATATTCGGCCCGGTAATAATAGCCGTAAGGTTTTCTTTGTCGTCTAAATAACAATCGTTAGGAACGAATCTCGATTTAGAAGACGCTTCTACTACGGGGTGCCTGCCTTCTACTACATTATACCTTGCGCTGTCCGATAAAACATTAGGCTTAACATAACCGTTTTGCTTAGACACATATGCGAAAGAAAGCAAAACGTCTAGTTCGGCAATAGCGTCGGAAGTTTCTTTTAGCATAGAAACGTAACCGCGCAAAACTTCTTTTACGCCGTTATACAAGTCTGTTTCTAGTTGAGCGGAACGCTCGTCGCTGGTAAATATTTTAACTTCTAGTTCTTTCAGTTCGTCAGTAACAAACCTTTCGCCGGTAGTAAGAGTTTGCTTTCTTTGATAATTATAAGGAACTTTATCTTTAAAAGAATTAGAAACTTCTATATAGTAGCCGAAAACTTTATTGTAACCTATTTTAAGCGTTTTAATGCCCGTTAGTTTACGCTCTCTTTCGGCAAGTTCGTTTACGCATTTTTTACTGTCCTTAGAAAAACTTCTTAATTCGTCTAGTTCGGCGTTATAGCCCGACCTTATAAACTGCCCGTCGTCTTCCGGCGTTGCAATCGCAGAGTTGAGAAGTGCGCAAAGTTCCGAAAAATCGCCTATTCTTTTGTTTATGTCTTTAATAATATCGCAATCTATACCCGACAACTGAAACTTAATAGTCGGCAAAACGCTTAACGAAGAATTAAGGTTTAAGCAGTCCGCAGGTAAAAGATTATTGTTGGAAATTTTACCCGACAACCTACCTATATCTCTAAACCCGCTTAACAAGTCTATTAAGGTTTGGCGAGTTAAATTGTTGTTGTAAAAGTTTTCTACGCCGTTTAATCTGTAAATAATTTTTTCTTTATTGCTTAGTGGCGAAAGTATCCAAGATTGAAGTTTCCTTGCCCCCATACTCGTTTTGGTTTTATCTAAAACCCAAGCAAGCGTTCCGTACTTTTTGCCGTCCCTTAAAGTTTTTATCAACTCTAAGTTACGTATGGTGTTTTGGTCAAGCATCATACTTTCGTTATCGGTTATAAGTTTTATAGAATTTATGTTTATAAGGGCGTGCATCTGTGTTTGCTTAAAATACGAAATCAAGGCGCCTGCCGGACAAACCGCACAGTCGTCTTCTGCAATATTAAAAGCAGACAAAGAATTAACGTTTAGTTGCTTTTTTAATGTCGATACGGCAATTTTTAATTCGAACTCGCTTTCGGTAAACACGTTAAACTTAGGCAAAACGCCCTGCAAAACCAACGGAGAATTAGAAAAAATTTCGTATGCCGATTTGTTGCAAATTATTTCCGTCGGCGAAACTTTAACCACAACGTCTACTAGTGCACTTAAATAATTTTCTCCGTAGAAACTTTGCGTAAAAAATTCGCCAGTAGTTATATCTGCCCACGAAACGGAAGCGATTTTGTTTCCGCAATAAACAGACAACAAAAAGTTGTTGGCTTTGTCGTCTAAAAATTCGTCGGTAATAGTGCCTGCGGTAACAACCTTAACAACTTCTCGGTTTACGAGTTTTTTATCGCCTTCGTCTTTGAACTGTTCGCAAATGGCAACCTTTTCGCCAAGACTAATAAGTTTAGAAATATACGTATCGGCAGAATGGTACGGCACACCGCACATGGGCGCGCGTTCGGACAAACCGCAATCTCGACCGGTAAGCGTTAAATCCAGCATAGCCGAAACTTTTACCGCGTCGTCGAAAAACATTTCGTAAAAATCGCCAAGCCTGTAAAATACGATACAGTCGGGATACATTGCCTTTACTTCCCTGTACTGCTTCATCATAGGCGATAATTCATTTTCTTTTTTTACCATTAAACAACCTCTCCGAACAGTGATACACCGTTAGTTTTATCTATTTTAACATTTACGAATTTACCTACCAAATTATCTTCCGAATAAAAATACGCCATACGCCCGTAAGTATCTCTGCCTATGTACTTATTCTTTTTAACGTCGTAATCTTCGCAAAGAATTTCTACCGTCTTACCTATGTACTTTGTCGTTTCTTCGTGGCTTATACGGTTTTGAAGTTCTATCAGTTTTAAAATTCTTTCCTTAGACGTTTCGGAATCTATCTGCCCGTCCATTTTGTCGGCAATTGTTCCCGGTCGTCTGGAATATATAAATGTAAACGCGCTAGAAAACCTGACCTTTTCTACAAGACTTAAGGTATCGTTAAAATCTTTTTCCGTTTCGTTGGGAAAGCCCACCATTATATCGGTGGTAATAGCAATATCCGGTATAATTTTTTTAAGCATTTCCACCTTATTTAAGTAATCCGAGCGCGTATACTTTCTGTTCATATTTTTTAGCACGTTATCGGAACCCGCCTGTACGGGCAAATGAATACTTTTACAAGTTTTGTCGCTTTTTGCAATGGAATATACAAGTTCTTCGGTTAAATCTTTGGGGTGGTTTGTCATAAACCTGAGCCTAAACTTACCGGGAATTTCAGAAATTTTATCTATTAAATAAGAAAAATTAACGTCTTTTAAGTCGTTTCCGTAAGAATTTACATTTTGCCCAAGCAAGGTAATTTCTTTATACCCCTGCTCTACAAGAGATTTACATTCCGATATAATGTTTTCGGGTAACCTGCTTCTTTCTCTACCACGTACGTAAGGAACGATACAATAGGTGCAAAAGTTATTGCAACCGTACATAATGTTTACCCACGCATTCGGGTAACTTGTTCTAAACTTGGGCGTGCCTTCTTTTACTTCGCCTTCGGTTTCTAAAATTTCGGTTATTTTCTTTTTTGTTTTAAGTTTTTTTAGCAATAATTCTTTAAAATCTTCTAAATTATGCGTGCCGAAAATAATGTCTATAAACGGGAATTTTTTTCTTAAAACTTCGGCATAACCTTTTTGTTGCGTCATACAACCGCCGACTGCGACTATTAGATTTTTGTTTGCCTTTTTTAGGTTTTTAAGCGCGCCTATATTACCTTCGGCTTTGTCTTCTGCGTTTTCTCTTATACAGCAGGTATTAAAAACAACTATATCCGCTTTGTCGGTATTTTTACATTCTTTGTAGCCCAGTTCGTTAAGTATTCCCGCAATCTTTTCCGATTCGTGAACATTCATCTGACAGCCGTAAGTTATTATACAATAATGTTTTTCGATTTTTTCCATAGTTTATATAATAAACTAAAATAAAAAAAATGTCAAATTTAAGCGTTATGTTTTAGAATAAATACAAGTAAAATAAACATACTAAAAAATATGAAAAAGGCGTTAAAACTTTGTTTGTTTATAGTTCTTATAGTGTGTATTGTTTTAATCGGCTTGTTCGTTTACCTTAATGCAATAACTTCTGACGTTAAACTAGACGAAAAAAAACTTATCAATACGGAAAATTCGACTATTTTTTACGACTGCAACGGTACGGTCTTTTCGGAACAGACAAACGGAACGGAAACGATAGAAATAAAAGACATTCCCGACCACGTTAAAAACGCGTTTATTTCTATCGAAGACAAAAGATTTTATTCGCATAACGGCGTCGATACAAAAGGTTTGTTTAGGGCAATTTTTAACAACCTAAAAACTATGTCTTTTAAAGAAGGGGCTTCTACAATAACACAACAACTTATAAAAAACACGCATTTATCTAACGAAAAGACGTTTAAAAGAAAAATTGCTGAAATAAAACTTGCAAAACAACTAGAAAAAAAACTTTCTAAAAACCAAATACTAGAAAAATACTTAAACTCTATTTATTTCGGCGACAACTGTTACGGAATAACGCAAGCGTCTAAACACTACTTTAATAAATCGCCCAAACAACTGACTTTAAACGAAGCGGTAAGTTTGGCAGGCACAATAAAGGCCCCGGCAATATATTCGCCGTCTGTCGATAACGGGAAAAATTTTACCAGAAAAAATTTGGTTTTAAACGAAATGTACAAGCAAGGCTATATTTCTAAAATCGAACTAGACGAAAACGTTAAAAAACAAGTAGAAACGACAAACGAAGAAAACGATTTTCGTTACGATTTAACCTACTTGGCAAAAAAACAACTTACCGATTTTACCGACTCTAACCCCTACGGTAAGGGAAAAATTCATGTTTACACCACGATTAACCCCGATATTCAAAAAAAACTTAATTCTATAATGAACGAAATTACCGATGATGTAAACAAAAGCGCGTTAGTAACCGATAAAAACAATAATATACTTGCGTACTATTCAGACTGCAAAGAAAACTATCGTCAAATGGGTTCTACAATAAAACCGCTTGTGGTGTATGCGCCTGCCATTCAGACAAACACGGTCGATTCGTGCACGATTATTAAAGACGAAAAAACGGATTTTAACGGATATTCGCCCAAAAACTATAACGATAAATACTACGGAAACATATCGGTAAAAGAAAGTTTAGCAAAAAGTCTTAATGTGTGTTCGGCAAAAATTATGGCTATGACGGGTGTAGAAAAATCGGTGGAATATCTTAGCAAACTTCAAATCGAAACTACCGAAAACGACTTAAATTTGGCAACTTCTTTAGGCGCTACCGAGCGTGGCGCAACCCTTAGAGAAATATGTTCTGCCTATAACGTTTTTTCTAACAACGGAACGTTTTGCCCGTCGATATGCGTTAAAAAAATAGAACAAGGAAACCGAAAAAAAGAATACGATAACAGTAAAAAAACTCAGGTTTTTACTGACGATACCTGTTATATTATAAACGATATGTTACGTCAAACGGTTAAAAACGGTACGGCAAAAAAACTATCGTTTAACTCTTACCCTATATGCGCAAAAACGGGAACGGTCGGCAACGAGAACGGCAACACAGACGCTTACTGCATTTCTTACACAAACGATTTTACTTTGGGGGTTTGGTGCGGAAACAAAAACAATACGTTAATGAACAACTCTGTTACGGGCGGGACAATACCCTGCGTTAAATCGGCGGAAATTTGGGACAGCTTATACAAAAATAAAAAACCCACACAATTCGAAGAAAGCGCAAAAGTCAAAAAAGTTTATATAGATAAAATAAGTTACTCTACCGACGGCACGATAGAAATTGCCGACGACAACGCACCGCAAAGGTTTAAGCAATTAGAGTTGTTTACCGAAAACAGCGTACAAAAAAATAAATCTACAAGGTTTACGACACCAAAAATAGAAACACCAGAAATAGTAGTAAATCAAAAAGGAATTTGTATTAAATTATGTCTGACAGAATACTTTGAAGTAAAGATTTACAGGGCAAAAGAAGATGTAAAACAAGAGATATGCGACACAAAAAATTACGATAACAAAACAGAATTTTTAGACAATAACTTTTTACCCGATACCGAATACTGCTACTATGCAGTCCCCTATTTTATCGGTCAAAACAAAACTTTTTACGGCGAAGAAATTTATTTGGGCAAAATAAAAACGCCCGCAAACAGTATTACGGGCGAAAATTGGTGGGACGACGAATTGAATTAAAGTTCGATTTTTTCTATATTTTGCATTGCTTCTTGTATTAAACCTTCTACGTCGAGTTTTTGTTCTGCCTTTATAACCTTTTCTAAATTGGGTTTTATTGCAGGAAATTTAGGTAAGAACACCGTACAACAATCTTCGTACGGAAGAATAGAAGTTTCGTACGTTCCTATTTTTCTTGAAATTTCTATTATATCGATTTTATCGAACATTATAAGCGGACGTAGTACAGGCATTGTTACGACCGAGTTAGACGACGTAATGCTTTCTATCGTTTGGCTTGCAACCTGACCTAAACTTTCACCCGTAATAATGGCTTGACTACCGATTTTTTTACTTAAACGTTCGGCAATTCTCATCATAAATCTTCTCATTAAAGTAATCATAAATTCTTCGGGGCAGTTTTCGTGTATCGCTTCTTGAATTTTGGTAAAAGAAACGACGTATAAATTTATACCCCCGTTATATTCGCCGACCATTTTAGTCAATTCTATAACCTTTTCTTTTGCCGCTTCGCCCGTATACGGAAAACTATGAAAATGCAGACAGTCTAATTTCATACCGCGCTTGGTGGTAAGGTAGCCTGCAACGGGACTGTCTATTCCGCCCGATATAAGCAACAATCCTTTACCGGCAGAACCGACGGGCATACCGCTTAAAGTATGAATAAGTTCGGTATATACAAAAGTTTTGCCGTCTTCCCTAATATCGGCATAAACTGTAAAATCGGGGTTTTTTACATCGACTGAAAGACTTGGGTTGCTTTCTAAAATTTTACCGCCAAGCAACGCCGAAGTTTGAACGGAGTTAGGTTGAAAGGTTTTGTCTGCCCTGTTTGTTTCCACTTTAAAAGTTCCCGACTTATCTTTACACAAAACAACGCACGCGTCGGAAATTTGATTTATATCGTTATCTACAACCAAACTTCTGCTGTATGTATGTATTCCTGCGATTTTTTCTATTTTATCGGTAATAAGCGAGTAATCACAATCGTCAAAGTCTTCTATTAAATATCTGCTGTGCATACAGGTAAACGTATGCTTTATACCTTTAAGCGATTTTTTTATGTTTTCTTTAAGAAGTTTTTCAAAATAACCGCGATTTTTACCTTTAAGATGTATTTCGCAATATCTTAAAATAATAGCATTTCTCATTTTTTCATTATTCCTTTAAGTTTATATGCAATTTCGTTAAGAGAACAAACCAACGACCTTGTTTCTTCTGTATTAGTTTCCGAAGAAAAACTTATTCTTATTACGCCGTCTAACACGTCTTTACCGTATCCGCAGGCTTCTATTACCCTGCTAAATCTGTTTTTAGACGAACAAGCCGAGCCGTTGCCGACCAAAATATTGCGTTCTTCTAAACAGTGCATTATAACTTCACCGCGAAGCCCAACGGCAGACACCGACAAAATATACGGGCTAGCGTTTTCGGACGATATAATTTTAAATAAATTTTTGTCTAAATTTTCGGTAACGAAATTATTAAGACCTTTTACGTAATTAAAGTTTTCGGTAATCTTTTTATAGTGCTCGTTCGTAACGTGCTCGAAAACCTTTATGCCGAAAACATTTTCTGTACCGCTTCTAAAACCGTTTTCTTGTCCGCCACCGCAAACCAACGGAGAAAGTTTAGCGTTCTTTTTTTTAACTATCGCCCCGACTCCCTTTAATCCGTTTATTTTATGCGCGCTAACCGTATAGTAATCGACTGAATCGGAAATAATATACGGAATTTTACCGAAAGCCTGAACGCCGTCTACGTGAAAAAGCACGTTAGGGTTTATTTGTTTAACTTTATTCGCTATATAATTAATGTCGTTTATTGCACCCGTTTCGTTATTGACGTGCATTATCGAAATAAAATCTACTTTGTTTGCACCGACGTATTCAAACAGTTTTTGCGTATCTATACCGCCGTACGAATCAAGCCCGATAAACTCTACCGTTTCTCCGTTATTCTTTCGTTGTAAAAAACTTTTATAAACGGAAGCGTGTTCTCCAATGTCGGTTAATAAAACACCGTGTTTCACCGCCCCGAAAATAACGGTATTATTGCTTTCCGAACCGCAAGACGTAAAAATAACTTCGTGGTTTCTGGAACCCAAAGATTTTAGTATCGCGTCTTTGCTTGTTTTAATTTCCTTAGAAACGCTTAAACCCTGCTTATATAAGGCAGACGGATTAAAATAACTTTCCGTATTAAACTTTTGGGCAAACTCTAATGCGTCTAGCGACGGTTTTGTGGTTGCCGCATTATCGAAGTATATCATAAGTAATTGTCTTCCAAAATATTTTTTCCTGCAAATTTAAGTATGTAAGAAATAAACTTTTCCGAGCATTCTAAAATAAGAAGTTTTTTCTCGCCCGACAAAGTAAGGTATAAGTAAAAAAAATCTTTTTCGTTTGATTTATCGACGTTAGAAACAAGCACGTCTTTATCTACGTTAGGGTTTGCAGATAAATTAAAATACGTGTCGCTTGCGAATTTACCGACTTTTTCTATCTGTTTACATTCAAAAGAATACAACGGAAAACGTCGTACACTTTTTACAACCTTTGCAATTCTTACAGAACCCGTTACAAACGTATAGTCGTACTCTACGCAAAACTTATTTTTAAATTTATAGCATAAAATTCCGCAAACAAACAAAACCAAAAAAGGCAACGCAACAAGAATTACGTTTGCAAGAACGCTTGCTTTTGTTGTATCGTAAACGTAATAACAAATTAAAAGCCAAACGAACGACAATACAAAGCAAACAATTCCCGCACCTAAAAGAAAGTTATATTTTATCTTTTCGGATTTTTCGTTTATTACCCTAGAAGATTCTTCGTAAAAAATTTCTTGCATAGCACACCTATTTTAGCGTTACGATAGTAACACCGTTCTCGCCTTCGCCGTATTTACCGCGTCTGAATTCTAACACGTTTTTATCGGTAGCAAGATAGTTTCTTATTGTTTTTATTAAAATGCCCTGACCTACGCCGTGAATGATTTTTATTTCTTCTAATCCGTTTATAACGGCAAGGTCGATAAAGTTTTTTACCATATCTTCTGCTTCTAACGAAGTATGACCGACCACGTTAATTTCGTTGTTGGTAGGCTTTGCAGAAACCTTTCTTTGAACTTGAACTTCTACCTGTTTAGAATTGTCTTTTTCAGAATTATATAAGTCGGAAATTTTAACTATCGTTTTAATGTTTCCTACCATAACTTCGGCTTCGCCCTTAGCCTGCTTTATAGCGATTATTTTAGCGTAAGAACCCAGCGATTTTACATATACCCTGTTTCCGACTACAAGTTCTGTTTTTTGCGGTTTAACAAGTTCGAACGGTTCGTCTTCGTCGTACTGTAAATACCTGCTGTTTTTAAGCCTGTTTTTAAGTTCGCCTGCCTTAAAGATTTCTTTACTTTCTAGCCCCGCCCTTTTTAAAAGCCTTTTTAGTTCGTCTATAATTTCTTCGGCTTCTAAAAGCTTATCGGCAACTATACGCTTCGTTTCTTGCCTTGCGTTGTTATAAATTTTTTCTCTTTCGGCAGTGATTTTACTTTTTTCTTCTTCTATGACTTTAAGTTTTTCTTTCTGTTCTAAAACGACTTTTTCTAACTCTAAACTCAAATCGTCGGCTTGTCTTTTAGATTTTTCGGCTTCTTTTAAAACATTTTCGAAACTTGCTTGGTCAGAAGAAATATGCGTAAGCGCGCTTGCTATTATGTCTTGGTCTAAACCCAATGTTTTTGCAATGTCTATTGCATTAGAACTTCCGGGAATGCCTACATTAAGTTTGTATCTGGGAGAAAGTGTTTTGGCATCGAATTCCATAGAAGCGTTTTGAATTTTACCGTTGACCACCGCAAACTCTTTAAGTTTAGAATAGTGCGTGGTAATTATGCCAAAACAGTTAAATTTTAACAGTTTTTCTATAATGGCAAGCGCCAGCGAACTTCCTTCTTCGGGGTCGGTGCCTGCACCGAGTTCGTCTAGTAAAACCAAACTTTTGTTATCTATGCCGTTTATTATGTTTATTATGTTTTTAATATGCGACGAAAAGGTCGATAAATTCTGTTCGATACTCTGCTCGTCCCCTATATCGCAAAACACATTAGAAAAAACAGAAACGGTAGATTCTTCTTCTGCCGGAATATAAAGCCCGCTCATCGCCATAAGCGGAAGTAACCCCGTCAGTTTTAGCGTAACCGTTTTACCGCCCGTGTTAGGTCCTGTAATAAGCAAAAAATTATAATCTTCGCCTAGCCTGACGCTTACGGGAACAACCCTGTCGGAAGCGATAAGCGGATGCCTGCCCTTTTTTATGTTTATAACGCCTTTATCGTTTAATACGGGTTTGGTACATTTATTTTTAAACGAGTATTGTGCCCTTGCAAAAAACTCGTCTATTTCGGAAACGTTATCGAAATTATATCTTAACGCGTCGGACATAAAAGTAACGCGATAAGAAAGGTCGGCAAGAATTCTGTAAATTTCTTCTTTTTCGTCTAAAACGGCTTTTTTAAGTTCGTTGTTAAGCTCCATAACCTGTTCGGGTTCTATAAACACCGTCGAACCGCTGGACGACTGGTCGTGAATAAAACCTTTTACAAAACTTCTGTATTCGCTTTTTACCGGAATAACGTACCTGTCTTGCCTAAGCGTAACGACATTGTCTTGCAAATATTTACCGAAACTACCGCGCATATAAGAGTTTAGCCTATCCCTTATACGAGCGTTTATGTTTTTAATGTTACGCCTTATAGAATATAGTTTAGGAGAAGCGTTATCGCTTATTTCTTCTGCCGAAAATATTTTATCGGTAATCTCTGTTTCGAACTCGCGATTTATATAAATACGCGAAGCAATTTCAGGAATTAAAACAATACTGTCGTCGTTAACGTTTAAAATAGAAGTTTTAATAAGTCTTGCAGATTTCAATGCGTAAGCGATACGCAACAACTCTGCATTATTAAGCGTTCCGCCTGCGTCAGCACGAGTCAGTTCGTCTGATATATCGTCGAAAAAGCAAACTAAACCGACATTGTGCGTATATAATAATTTAAAAGATTCTTCGGTTTTATCAAGCAGATTTTTAGCGTCGGAAAAAACGCAAACGGGAACGAATTCCCTAACGGATTTTTTGGTTTTATATAAAACCGCATAATCCGAAACCGATTGCATTATTTTATCGTATTCGATTGATTTTAGCGTTTTGTCCGATACCATTAAAAATTACCTTAATTCCGCATTTAATTCTTTTGAAAGTTCGTCTAAAATATTTTTTACTGCCTGTTCTATTTCGTCTACGTTTAATGTGCGTTCTAACGAACCGAAAATCAAATTATAAGCCATACT
>CAYYYD010000003.1:15218-26111 GCA_964475885.1 uncultured Christensenella sp. | reverse complement strand
AAAACGGGGTCTAATTGCCCGAAACTACCGTAAACTTTGCCGTCTAAAACAATATCGGCAGACCTTGTCGGGTGTAAATATTTTTTGTTGGAAACAGAATACCTAACGTCGCAACCGAAACAAGTAAGATTAAGCAAACTTTCTACCACGCCTTTTAAGGTAAAAAAGTCTTCTTCTGCGCCGAATGTCGCAAACGCAAGTTTGTCAGTTTCTACGGGAAGTTCGTTAAGCGGAAGCGTTTTGGGGGTGTACGTTTTTGCAAGTTCGAAAAGCCTGCCCTGATTGTTCTTTCTGTTTAAATTATACGAAACAGCCCTTACGACCGAAGGTATTAACGATGTTCTCATTACAGCCATATCTTCGCTTATCGGGTTAAGAATTTTAATAGTTTTGGTTTTGTCTAAACCGTAAAGGTCAAACTCTTTTTCGGACACGAACGAGTAACTTATCATTTCGTTAAAGCCGAACCCCGTAAGCAGTTCTTTTACGGCGTTTACCTTTTGTTGCTTTTCGGTAAGTCCGCCTGCCGTAATTTCGGAAGTTTTTAAAAGAGTGGGTTTAATGTTAGAATACCCGTATTCTCTTATAACTTCTTCGGCAATATCGGGGTAACTTTCCATATCTTCCCTATATAGCGGGCAAGTAACTACCAAATCGTCGCCGTTAAGTTGCACCCTAAAGTTAAGCCTTAAAAGAATATTTTTAATTTCTTCGGCAGGAACATCTATACCCAAAACGGCATTGACCTTGCTTACGGTAGTAGCAATAACTTTTTCGGTAGGCTGATTTTCAAATAAATCGTATTGGTCGCAAGAAATAGTTCCGCAACCTAGTTTATCTATAAGCGACAAAGCACGCTTCATACCCGTTTCTACCGAGTACAAATCTACGCCCTTTTCGTAACGAGAAGAAGAATCGCTTCTTTGACCTAGTTGTCTAGAAGTTTTTCTTATGCTGTCTCTTTTAAAAGTTGCGCATTCGAAGACTACATTTTTAGTGGTATCTTTTATTCCGCTGTTTATTCCGCCCATAACCCCTGCAAGAGCAACGGGTTTTTCGGAATCGCAGATAACAAGATTTTCCGAATTCAATTCAAATTCTTTTTCGTCTAGCGTAACTATTTTTTCGCCGTCGTTCGCGCGTCTTATAATAATTTGCGAACCGCTTAAATCGGTTAAATCGAATGCGTGCATAGGCTGTCCGATTTCGGTTAAAACAAAGTTGGTAATATCTACTATATTGTTTATAGAACGAATTCCCATTGCAAAAAGACGCCTTTTCATCCATAACGGAGATTCTTCTATTTTTATGTCTTTAATGTAGCGCGAAATATATCTGGGGCATAAATCGTAAGCGCAGTCTTTAACACTTATCGTATTAAGCGTAGAAATGTTTTTGTCTACCTTAAAAGACAAGTCGGGCATTTTGAACGGCTTGTTTAACACTGCCGAAACTTCCCTTGCAATACCTATTATAGACTGACAGTCGGGGCGGTTTGCCGTAACGTTTATATCGAAAATAACATCGTTGATTTCAAGCAAATCGGTAACGCTTTCGCCAAGCGGATAGTCTTCGGTTAAAATTAAAATTCCGTTTACCGAAGCCCCCTTGTACCAGTCGTCGTTAATACCCAATTCTTCTCCGCTACAAAACATACCTTCCGATTTAATTCCGCGGAGTTCACCCGTTTTAATAGTTTCGCCGTTATTTAAAACTGCGCCGTCAATAGCGACGGGAACGATAGCGCCTTGAAAAATATTTTTTGCGCTTGTAACAATTTGAAGTTCGCCGTATTTACCCGCGTCTACTTTTGTTACCGAAAGTTTGTCTGCGTTAGGGTGTTTTTCGATAGACAAAATTTTACAGGTAACGATATTTTTAATGTTCTTTCCGACGTACTCTATATCTTCTACTTCGAACCCGCAGGAGAATAATTTAGACGCAAGTTCGGAAACCGAACAATCTATTTCTACGTAATCTTTTAACCAAGAAAGTGGTGCTTTCATTTAATTTACCTCCTGTCGAATTGTTTTAAGAATTTTAAGTTGCTTTCAAAAAGAGTTCTTATATCGGAAATACCATACTTAATCATTGTAATACGTTCTATACCCAAACCGAAAGCAAGCCCCGAATACATGTTAGAATCTATACCGCTCATTTCTAAAACCTTTTTGTTTACCACGCCTGCGCCTAGTATTTCTATCCAACCCGTACCCTTACACAAACTGCAACCTTTACCGTGGCACTTGCAACAGGTAACGTCTACTTCTACGCTGGGCTCGGTAAACGGAAAATACGAAGGACGGAAACGGGTTTTAGTTTCTTCGTCGAAAATAAGTTTAACGAATTCGTTTAACAAACCTTGCAAATCGCAAAGCGAAACGCCCTTATCTACCACAAGACCTTCTATTTGATGAAACATCGGAGAGTGCGACGCGTCGTCGTCGGCACGATAAACCCTGCCCGGACTTAAAACCTTAATGGGCGGTTTTTTATTTTCCATCGTTCTGACCTGCCCCGGTGAAGTATGCGGACGAAGAAGAATATTATCGTTAATATAAAAAGTATCTTGCATATCTCTTGCAGGGTGGTCTTTAGGAATGTTTAATGCCTGAAAACAGAAATAGTCGGTATCTATTTCGGGACCTTCGAACACTTCGAACCCCATACCCGTAAACGCATTTATTATTTTGTTACGCACAATGTTTAGCGGATGAAGGTTACCCGTTTTAATAACCTTACCGGGCATTGTAACGTCAACTGCTTCTTTTTGATATTTTAACTTAATTTCCGCCGATTTAAGTTCTTTTTCTTTTTCGTCGAACATTTCTACGATACAGTCTTTAAGTTC
Source organism: uncultured Christensenella sp. (assembly GCA_964475885.1). GTDB lineage: Bacteria > Bacillota > Clostridia > Christensenellales > Borkfalkiaceae > UBA1259. The sequence goes on along the minus strand of CAYYYD010000003.1, from coordinate 23,260 downwards.
GTTTACCGTTTTGCCGAACATAGCTCTCATTTCGGGAGCGACATCTTTCATTCCGCGAAGCAACGCGGTAACTTCGCTGTTTTTACCGACGTACTTTGCTTTAAGTTCGTTTAAAACCTGAACGGAACTTACCGTACGCAAATCTTCGCTTGCCTTTGTTTTTAACATTTCGAATTTTTCTTGCATAATTTCTCCTATAAAAAACGACGCCCAAAACATTAGGGCGTCGAAACGCTGTACCACCTAAATTCACTTGAAAACAAGTCTTATTTTATCTTGTAACGTAGATTAAACGGTATCGCCTACTGTAAATTTCAGCGAACGGCTCCGAAGTGAATAACTTTATGCGACCGATAAACCTTACAGCCAAGGGTTTAATCTCTGTACGGGCGGATAATAAAGTCTGTCTTCATCTCTGCTTTTATTTTTTTTTATTATTATATAATAAAACGCACGACTTGTCAACGATAATAAAGGGCTATGTTTCAAGAAAAAACTTTGCCGTTCAAATATATTTCGGGGACCTTACCCACCAACACAGATTCGCAAACCAATACGGGCGTAACGACTTCTACCGTACTTTCGTTAAAAGGGAAAATTATGTTTACCGAACAAGTAACGTCAATGTATACGGCGTGTAAAGTTTGGTTTATTCCCGAAGAAACGAATTCCGACCTAAACTCGCTTGTTACCTTAGACACGGATAACGACTTAAAGTTTACCTTAGGGCCGTAGCCCGTTATAAAAGAAATTCCCGTAAACGAAAAGGCAGGAATAAGTATTCCGCCGTCGATTTTGTCTGACATAATCTGCATTGTTTTTGCTACTATTTTCCTATTGATATTGTTAATCAATACAGAATTTGCTTCTATAAGCACGATATCTCCCGAAGCGTTTTTTTCTACCGTAACTATATCAGAATATTTTACCCCGTCAGACAGGTTTTCGTAAACGGAAGTATTAACCGCTTCTGCCGAATAGGACAAAAAAGTATCTTTACAAAGAGATACGATTAAATCGAACACGACAAAACGGTTATAAGCCCATACAACGCCTATAACCGCTATTAAAGTAAAGACAGTCAGTAGTTTTGATTTCTTATTTTTTTTGCGTCCTTTTTTGTAAATAAACTCGTCGGTACACTCTATCACGTTATAGAGTATTCTTTTTTAATTGATTTTAGACTTAGGCTTAAATAATACCGCAAATATATATCCGAAAACTATTGCCGAAGTTATGCCCATACCTGCCGAAGTAATTCCGCCGGTTATAGCGTCGAACAGGCTTTTCTTTGCACCTTCCATAGACCCTTTTGCCAAAAGATACCCGAACCCCGAAATGGGAACGGTTGCCCCTGCGCCTGCAAAATCGACTAAATATTGGTATATCCCGACCGCTTGAAGAACTACGCCTGCCAATAAAAATATAACAAGAATTTTGCCGGCGGTCAGTTTAGTAAAATTTATTAAAAGTTGCGCGACGGTACAAATCGCTCCGCCAACGACAAATGCTTTTGCCAATGTAAATAAAACTTCCATATCAACTCTCCAAAACTACGGCGTGCGCAATACCGGGTATACTTTCGCCTTGCTGTGTAGACACCGAAGACAAAAGCGCACCCGTAGACATTAGTAGTATCTTTTTATATTTTTTGTCTTTTAGTTTTTTGTAAAAATACGAATTAAACACAACCGAACTGCAACCTGCTCCGCTACCGCCCTGATACTCGGCTTCGTTTATATTGTATATTAACTCTCCGCAATCTACGTGTTGCTTTTCTACGTCGTAACCTTTTTCCCACATTAAATCTTTAAAAATTCTAGAACCCAAAGCCCCTAAATCGCCTGTAATAATCAGGTTATACTCTGACGGTTTAATATCTAAATCTTTAAAATGCGTAACCAAAGTATCGCAGGTCGCAGGCGCCATAGCGCTTCCCATATTGTTTGCGTCTATAACGCCGAAATCGACAACCCTGCCTATCGTAGAACAGGTTATTTTTGGTCCGTTTCCGTCGTTAGAAATCAAAGACGCGCCTGCGCCCGTAACAGTCCACTGAGCCTGTGGCGGTCTGGTACAGCCTAGTTCTAACGGATACCTGTATTGACGTTCTGCCGAAGAAAAATGACTGCTTGTGGCACAAACCACATTTTTCATATATCCGCCGTCTACCATAGTAGCGCCCAAAGTAAGCGCTTCGGTAAAAGTGGCGCAGGCATTATATACGCCTAAATACCCGACATTAAACTTTCTGGCAGAAAAGGTTGCAGAAATAATTTGGTTAAGCAAGTCGCCCGCGATAATAGAGTCGACGTCTTTCTCTTGTTTTTTAGAATTTTGTATACAACGCTTTATTGCGGTATACATCATTTTTGTTTCGGCTTTTTCAAACGTTTTTTCTTCGAACATATCGTCGTCTAGTTTTACGTCTATATATTCGCCTATACAACCTTGGCTTTCTTTTGGCCCTGCCACGGCGGAAACCCCGATTATCGTAGGTTTGTTTTTGAATATTATTGTTCTGTTCATTAAAAATAATATGAGTAAAAAACTTTTTAAAATACAAAAACAGGATAACTTTAGTTACCCTGTTTTATCTTGTTTTAAGTTAAAACTGTTTGTATTTTAAAACAGTCCCGTAATTTTTCCGTTATCGTCTATGTCGATATTTTCGGCGGCAGGAACTTTTGGTAGCCCCGGCATAGTCATTATATCGCCCGTCAAAACAACGACAAAGCCTGCGCCGGCAGAAACTTTAATGTTTTTAATGGTAACGGTAAAATCTTCGGGCGCACCTAGTTTTGTCGGGTCGTCGGAAAAACTGTACTGAGTTTTTGCTATACATACGGGCATACAGCCGAAGCCTAAACTTTCAAGCGATTCTAACTGCTTTTGGGCAGACGGAGTATAAACAACGTCTTTGCCCCTGTACACCTTTTTTACGACGCTTTCTATTTTTTGTTCGAGTGTAAGATTGCTTTGGTAACTGTAAGTAAAATCACCTTTTTCTTCTTCGCAAAGCCTTACCACTTCTTTGGCAAGTTCTTCGCCACCCTTTCCGCCTTCTGCCCATACGTTAGACAAAACGGTATTAACACCCAACTCTTTGCATTTTTTTATTATAAACTCTATTTCTTTGTCGGTATCGGTCGGGAAACGATTAACGGCTACCACGCAAGGAAGTTTGTACACGTCTTTAATATTGGAAACGTGACGCAAAAGATTGGGAATACCCTGTTCTAGGGCTTGAAGATTTTCTTCGGCAAGTTGATTTTTGTTAAGACCGCCGTGCATTTTTAACGCTCTTACCGTTGCGACTACGACGACCGCGCTTGGCGTAAGGTTGGCCATACGGCACTTAATATCTAAGAACTTTTCTGCGCCAAGGTCGGCACCGAAACCTGCTTCGGTTACGGTATAGTCGCCAAGTTTTAAAGCCATTTTAGTTGCGATTACGGAATTGCAACCGTGTGCTATATTGGCAAACGGTCCGCCGTGAACAAGTGCAGGCGTACCTTCTAACGTCTGTACGAGATTGGGTTTTAGTGCGTCTTTAAGCAGTGCCGTCATAGCGCCCTGAGCGTTTAAATCGCCGGCAGTAACGGGCTTATCGTCGTACGTGTAACCGATAATTATGTTAGAAAGTCTTTTCTTTAAATCGGAAATAGACGACGACAAACACAGTATAGCCATAATTTCCGAAGCGACGGTAATATCAAACCCGTCTTCTCTGGGAACGCCGTTAAGTTTTCCGCCAAGCCCGTCTACGATAAACCTTAACTGTCTATCGTTCATATCTACGCAACGTTTCCACGTAATTTTTCTAACGTCGATATTAAGCGAATTTCCGCGTTGAATATGGTTGTCTATCATTGCGGCAAGAAGATTGTTTGCAACGCCTATCGCGTGGAAATCACCCGTAAAATGAAGATTTATGTCTTCCATAGGAACAACTTGCGCGTATCCACCGCCTGTAGCACCGCCCTTTACACCGAAAACAGGTCCGAGCGACGGTTCTCTTAAAGCGACGGTAACCTTTTTGCCTATCCTTTTTAAGCCGTCGGCAAGACCTATCGTCGTTGTGGTTTTGCCTTCGCCTGCCGGAGTGGGCGTAATTGCCGTAACCAAAACCAGATGACCGTTTTGGGTTTTACCGTCTAGCATTTCCAAGCTGATTTTGGCTTTGTAATTGCCGTATTGCTCTATATATTCGTCGGGAATATTCACGCTTTTTGCAATTTCTTTTATGTGTTTCATTTTGCACGACTGCGCAATTTCTATATCTGTTAAGTATGCCATATCATACCCCTTATTTAAAATATTTTACCGCCGACTCGAACATACGAATATCGTAGTTTCCGAGCACGTTTTTATATAAACCTTTACCGACTCTTTCGCTGTGTCCCATCTTACCGAAAACCCTTCCGTCGGGAGAAGTAATACCTTCTATCGCGCACATAGAACCGTTGGGGTTAAACCTTATATCGTTTGTGGCATTACCGTTAAAGTCTACGTACTGCGTAGCGATTTGACCGTTTTCGGCCAAGCGACTTATAAGTTGTTCTGACGCCAAAAATCTGCCTTCGCCGTGAGAAATAGGAACGTTTACCACGTCTCCTACATTCATTAAAGAAAGCCACGGCGATTTGTTGGAAACGATTTTGGTTCTGACTATTTTAGACTGGTGCCTTGCTATGGTATTAAAAGTCAAAGTCGGACAGTTTTCGTCGGTGTCTATAATTTTACCGTAAGGCACAAGACCAAGTTTTATAAGAGCCTGAAAACCGTTACATATTCCACATATCAAACCGTCTCTGTTGTTAAGCAAGTCGTGTACGCCGTCTTTAATTAAGGCATTGCGGAAAAACGCTGTTATAAACTTACCGCTTCCGTCAGGCTCGTCCCCACCCGAAAAACCGCCGGGAACGAATATCATCTGAGAGTTTTTAAGTTTGTCGGAAAACTCTTTTATGCTTTGCGAAATAGCGCCCGAGTTTAGATTTTTAATTACTATAATATCTGCTTTTGCACCTGCCCTTTCTACGGCTTTTGCGCTGTCGTATTCGCAATTAGTTCCGGGGAAAACGGGTATAAGCACGGTAGGTTTAGCGACTTTAATGTTTGCGGTATAACGCGAAGTTGCGTTATACGACAAGTCTTTTATAATGTTTTCGCCGTTATCTATGTTACAAGAATAAACTTTTTCTAATTTATTTTCATAGTCGACTAACAGGTCGCTTAAATCGAGCGTTTGATTTTTGTAAGATAAAACGGGTTGTTTTATAATTTCGCCAACGACTTCGCCAACGTTTATACTTTCTGTAGTTTCTAAAACAAAACTGCCGTACTTATATTCGCATAAGTCTTTTAACGAAAGTTTATCGTTAAACTTAAAGCCCAAGCCGTTACCGATTTGCATTTTGAATACCGCTTCTAAAATACCGCCGTAACCGAGTGTATAGCAAGAAACGACCTTGCCCTTTCTTATAAGGTCAGTAACCGTATTGTAAACGCTTAGTAAAGAGTCTGTTTCGGGTAAGTTGTCTAAATCGTATTTCGGGCTTATAACTACAACCTTATTGCCCGCATTTTTAAATTCGGGCGAAATTATATTACAAACTTTATCGGTCGTAACGGCAAAAGAAACCAATGTCGGCGGAACATCTAGACTTTCGAAACTACCGCTCATAGAATCTTTACCACCAATACCACCTATTCTTAAATTCTTTTGCGCCATAAAAGAACCCAAAAGCGCAGACATAGGTTTACCCCAGCGTTTAGCGTCTTTACCCGGTTTTTCGAAATACTCTTGGAAGGTAAGATAAACGTCGTTAAAATCGGAACCCGTTGCTATAAGTTTGCTTACCGATTCTATTACGGCAAGGTATCCGCCGTGGTAGGGGCTTTTTTCGGTTATAAACGGATTATACCCCCAAGACATTAAAGAAACGTCGTCCGTATCGCCTTTTTCTACGGAAATCTTTTGAACCATTGCCTGTACGGGCGTAAGTTGATTTTTACCGCCGAACGGCATTAAAATGGTGTTTGCCCCGATAGTAGAATCGAAACGTTCGGAAAGACCGCGTTTAGAACAAACGTTAAGGTCGGTTACCAGATTTTTTACTACCGTACTAAAATCGCCGTCTACCTTTTTAGTATAATCGCAAGGCTTAGACAAAACCACGTCTATATGTTTTTCGGCACCGTTAGAATTTAAGAACTCTCGTTTAAGGTCTACTATAACCTTGCCGTTCCACGTCATAGTCATTCTGTTTTTATCGGTAACGGTAGCAACGTGGCAAGCCTGCAAGTTCTCTTTTTCGGCAAGCGCCATAAACTTTTGTATATTCTCTTTTTCTATAACGACCGCCATTCTTTCTTGCGATTCACTGATTGCAAGTTCGGTGCCGTCTAGCCCTTCGTATTTTTTAGGAACTTTATTAAGGTCGATTTCCAGCCCGTCGGCAAGTTCGCCGATAGCAACCGAAACACCGCCTGCGCCGAAGTCGTTGCATCGTTTAATCATTTTAGAAACTTCAGGATTTCTGAATAGGCGTTGCAACTTTCTTTCTTCGGGAGCATTACCCTTTTGAACTTCCGCTCCGCACGACGACAACGAACTAAGCGTATGCGATTTAGACGAACCCGTCGCTCCGCCACAACCGTCTCTGCCCGTGCTACCGCCAAGCAAAATAACGACGTCGCCTTTTTCGGGTTTTTCGCGCCGTACGTTCTTTTCGGGCGTTGCGCCTATAACCGCGCCGATTTCCATACGTTTTGCAACGTAGCCCGAATGATATATTTCGTCTACAATACCTGTCGCCAAACCGATTTGATTACCGTAAGAAGAGTACCCGGAAGCCGATGTGGTAACGATTTTTCTTTGCGGAAGCTTGCCTTCTAACGTCTTTTCTACGCTAACGGTCGGGTCCCCCGCACCCGTTATACGCATTGCCCCGTAAACATACGAACGTCCCGAAAGAGGGTCGCGTATAGCACCGCCTATACAGGTTGCCGCTCCGCCGAACGGTTCTATTTCGGTGGGGTGATTATGCGTTTCGTTTTTAAACAATAACAACCAAGGCTGTTTTTCGCCATCTACTTCTACATTGATTTTAACCGTGCAGGCGTTTATTTCTTCCGACTCGTCAAGTTTTTTAAGTTCGCCGTTTGCCCTTAAATATTTAACAGCCAAAGTTGCAATGTCCATTAGGCACACGGGTTTTGTTCTGTTTAGTTGTTTTCTGGTGTTTATATATTCTTCGTAAGCGTTTTTAAGTAAGTCGTCTTCGAATTCTACGTTGTCTATCGTAGTTAAGAAAGTGGTATGACGGCAATGGTCGGACCAATACGTGTCTATAACCCTTATTTCGGTAAAAGTCGGGTTGCGTTTTTCCGACGCAAAATACCCCTGACAGAATTTAATATCGTCTAAATCCATCGCTAAGCCGTAAGTTTTTATAAAATCGCTTAAGCCTTTATCGTCTAAATTTATAAAGCCGTCTAACACTTTTATGTCGGCAGGAACTTCGTAGTTTATTTTTAGCGTTTCGGGAAGTTCTAGTTCGGCTTCGCGAGATTCTACGGGATTTATTACATACTTTTTAATATTTTTTATATCTTCGTCGGTCAGTTCGCCCTTTAATAAATATAATTTGGCGGTACGAATAATAGGTCGTTCGCCCTGAGAAATTATTTGAATACACTGCGAAGCGCTGTCGGCACGCTGATCGTATTGCCCCGGCAAAAATTCTACTGCGAAAATGTTATACCCCGAACAGTCTACGTTATCAGAAACTATATCTAACTGCGGTTCGGAAAAGACTACGCTTTTTGCGTAGTTAAACAGGTCTTCCGATATATTTTCGGCGTCGTAGCGGTTAATAATTCTTACTTCGCTTAAACCTTTTATACCCAAAAAATCGACTATATCTGAATAAAGCGCTTTAGATTCGTTAGCCAATTCTTTCTTTTTTTCTACAAAAACTCTGAATACCATTATTTATTCTCCTGTGTAAATACTGCCTTCGCGCCTATGTCGT
>CAYYYD010000003.1:7132-15118 GCA_964475885.1 uncultured Christensenella sp. | reverse complement strand
GCCATAATAACACAGGTTGCGCATTGTTTTTTAAACTTTACATCGATTTCCGACAAACGTTCTTCGGTAACCGCCTGCATTATCGACAACAAATCGGTTTGCAAAAGGGGTAAAACGACCTGTGTTTCGGGGTCGCCGAACCTACAATTATATTCTATAACCTTAGGTCCGTTTTGCGTCAGCATTAACCCGAAATACAAGCACCCCTTAAAGGTTCTGTTTTCGCTGTTCATTGCGTTTATGGTCGGAATAAAAATTTCTTTCATACAACGCTCGGCAATTTCTTGTGTGTAAAACGGGTTGGGCGCAATAGTACCCATTCCGCCCGTATTTAAGCCCGTATCGTTATCGCCTATTCTTTTATGGTCCATAGACGAAATCATAGGCACAACCGTTTTGCCGTCTGTAAAAGCGAGTACCGAAACTTCCGGTCCCGTTAAAAATTCTTCTATAACGACCTTATCTCCGCTTTTTCCGAAAGTTTTGTCTTTCATCATAGAAACAACCGACTGTTTTGCTTGCTCTCTTGTTTCGGCTATAATAACGCCCTTTCCAAGCGCAAGCCCGTCTGCTTTTATTACGACGGGAATTTCGCAACTTTCTACGTAAGAAAGCGCCTGTTCTATATCGGAAAAGACTTTATACTTTGCGGTAGGTATGCCGTACTTTTGCATTAGTTGTTTAGAAAAGGCTTTACTACCTTCTATTATGGCAGACTTCTTTTCGGGGCCGAAACACGGAATACCTTTTTCTTGAAGCAAGTCTACAAGCCCTAAAACAAGGGGGTCGTCGGGCGCGACTACGGCGTAATCTACCTTATTGTCTACGGCGAAATTTACGATTTTTTCTAAATCGGTCGCCTTAATATCGACGCAAGTCGCGTCGTAAGATATTCCGCCGTTTCCCGGCAATGCGAATATTTGCGTTACGTTTTTGTTTTCTTTAATTTTTTTTATTATAGCGTGTTCTCTTCCACCGCTACCTATTACCATTACCTTCATAAAAACTCCCGAAAATCAGTGGTGGAACAATCTCATACCCGTAAACGCCATAACCATATCGTATTTATCGGCGCAATCGATTACAAGTTGGTCGCGGATAGAACCGCCCGGTTCTGCAATATATTTTGCACCGCTTCTTTTTGCCCTTTCTATATTATCGGCAAAGGGAAAGAATGCGTCGGAACCTAAACTTACACCGTCTATTTTGCTTAGATAATCTTTCATTTCCTGCAAAGTCAAAGGCTCGGGTTTTACCTTAAAATACTTTTGCCAATTTCCGTCGGCGCAAACGTCTTCTTCGTTTTTGTTTATATATCCGTCTACCACATTATCTCTGTCTGCTCTGCCTAAACTATCTAAGAAAGGAAGATTTAAGACTTTTTCGTGTTGACGCAAAAACCATGTATCGGCTTTTGTTCCTGCAAGACGGGTACAATGTATTCTGGACTGCTGACCTGCGCCCACACCGATTGCCTGACCTTTATAAGCGTAGCATACGGAATTAGACTGCGTATACTTTAACGTAATAAGCGCAATGATAAGGTCTGTTTTTGCGCTTTCGGGCAGGTCTTTGTTTTTCGTTACAACGTTAGATATAAGTTCTTTGTTTATTTTAAAATTGTTTCTGCCCTGCTCGAAAGTAATACCGAAAACTTCTTTGGTCTCTTTTTCTTCGGGAACGTAGTCGGGGTTGATTTTAACTATATTATAATTTCCTTTTCTTTTCGCCTTTAAAATTTCTAGCGCTTCGGGTTGGTAGTCGGGCGCGATAACCCCGTCGGAAACTTCGCGAGCAATCATTTTTGCGGTGGTAACGTCGCAAGTATCCGAAAGCGCAACCCAATCGCCGAAAGAACACATTCTGTCGGTACCCCTTGCCCTTGCGTAAGCGCAAGCAAGCAACGAATCGTCTAGGCCTTCTACATCGTCTACGAAACAAGCCTTTTTAAGTTTGTCTGAAAGCGGAATTCCCACTGCCGAAGACGTGGGACTTACGTGCTTAAAAGAAGTAACGGCAGGAAGCCCTAATGCTTCTTTTAATTCTTTTACAAGTTGATAACTGTTAAAAGCGTCTAAAAAATTTATATAGCCGGGGCGCCCGTTTAATATTTCTATGGGAAGGTCACTTCCGTTTTTCATATAGATTTTAGACGGTTTTTGGTTGGGGTTGCAACCGTATTTCAATTCGAATTCTTTCATTTGTTCTCCTATTTGTTTTTGTTTATAATAATCTCTTCGGGGGCGCTTCCGTCAAGCGGAACAGCCCTTACGAAAAGCGAAACTTTGTTGTCTGTATTTAAATTGTTCCAAACCGTATCGACAAACTCTTTTGCGGTGTTTGGCATAATTACCCTTTCGGGTTCTCCGTAAAAAGAAGGAATGGGGTTTCCGTCCGTTTCGTATGTATGAATAAAATGCCCCAACCCCTTTACGGGCATATACGTATAAAAAAATCTGTCGCATACTTCGGGATTAGAGTCGCTACTTTTTAGTATAGAAAGTTTGTAATTAAACTTTTTATTGCCGAAATCGTAGTTTAATATCGCCGAAATTCTGGGCGTAAAATTTGGGACGTCCGGTTCAAACTCTCTGGTGTGCAACGCTTTTTCGAAAGAAAAACCGTCGTCGCCGAACTTTTTAATATAGTCGTAAACGGTATCCGTCTGGTCGCCGTTGGTTACGATATCGGTTAAACCGCACTGTAAATACGGGTTATAAATTATAAGGCTGGGGTCTACCAGTTTACTTTCGTCAAAAGCCTTGGTTCTCATACCGCCGTCAAACCTTTGAAAAATTCGGTTACGACTGTTTGCGCTTCTGCCCATAATAAAGTAACCTATCAACGCCGTTTTACCATCTGCACTTTCGCCAACGATAATTCCCCTGCCGGGATAGGTATTATTCGACAATAAATCTTGTATTTTATTTAAGCCTTTTACACTCATTTTACTTTCTCCTTAACCAAAGACCTACATACTTTTTCTAGCGATTTAGGAAGAATTTTCCATTCCGCCTGTTTCATTACGCGTTTTTGCAACGTTTCGGGCGTATCGCCTTTTAAAACCGAAACGGCTTTTTGCATAATTATTTCGCCGTCGTCTGCAATTTCGTTTACATAATGAACGGTTGCGCCCGTTACCTTTACGCCTTTTTTAAGCGCCATTTCGTGCACTTTTAAGCCGTAGCACCCAACACCGCAAAAAGACGGAATAAGCGACGGATGAACATTGATTATTCTTTTTTTGTATCTGTTTACAAAGCCTGCGCTTAAAATAGACATAAACCCTGCAAGAACTATTACATCTATATCTTCTTTACAAAGCGTTTTTAAAAGTTCTTCTTCGAATTTTTGCTGACTACCCAACATTTTTTTATCTATTACCAAACTTTTTTTACCGCTATTCTTGGCGCGTTCTAATGCGTAAACACCGCTTTTATTAGATATAACCGCCTTAATTTCGCAACTCTTTAATATGCCGTTTTTTTCTGCGTCGATTAACGCTTGAAGATTTGTTCCGCCACCCGAAACGAGTACGGCAACATTAAGTTTACTGTTGTTCATTCTTTTTCACCGTAAAAAGTTTTAAAGTCGGAAATAGCATTCCGCCCAAACTGTTTCCTAAAATTACCGTAACGATAAATATAAACGCGTCGAAAGAAACTATCCCCGAACAAGCAAAATAAAACATATCCGCTATGGAGTGTTCGAATCCGCAAAGAATAAACACGGGAATACAAAAAACTATTCCGACCACGCTTTTGTTGTTTTCCTTAAAAATGCTTACGGCAAGATACATTAAAATACCGCACATAAAAGATTTAATTAAAACTTTAAAAAAGTCTAATTCTAACTTTAAGGTACATATAGTAAACGCAGTGTCTTTTATGCCCGATATAGCATAGCCTAAAATAAAACCGAACAAAACCGTTCCTACTGCGTTACCCAAAAGGCCTAAAAGCAAAACGGAAACGTCGTTTTTGGTATGCGACTGCGGTATATACCCGACTTTACCCGTAAATAAAGAGTAGCCTTTATAACATATACAGATTAACGCAACCGAAAACATTATAGCGCCGATATAAGAACCGACCGACAGATAAACCGTTCCGCCGACGGATATTAAAATTCCTGCCAAAACCCCGTCTGTTATTTTAGCTGAAATGTCTTTTAACATATCTGAATTTTTTGTTCTGACTTAACGATTTCGCCTATAACATAAGCGTCTTCGCCACAGTCTTTTAAAATACGCAAAGCGGTTTCGGTATCGTTTTTATCTACTACAACGCTCATACCGACGCCCATATTAAAGGTGTTAAACATTTCCCTTTCGGCTATGTTGCCCCTTTTTGCAATTAAATCGAAAATAGGCAAAACCTTAACGGCGCTTCTTTGAATTTTAGCGCACAAGCCTTGCGGAATACTTCTGGGAATATTTTCGTAAAAACCACCGCCGGTAATATGCGATATGCCTTTTACCTTAACCTTTTCTAAAAGCGCGAGTATAGACTTAACGTAAATTTTGGTGGGTGTTAAAAGCGTTTCTCCTATCGACTTGCCGTCTAATTCTTTTAAGGGCGATTTTATGTCTGCGTTTTCTACATCTAAAACCTTTCTTACAAGCGAGAAGCCGTTAGAATGGACACCGCTTGACGCTAACGCAATAACTACGTCGCCTTCTTGCATAGTCTTATTGTTAATGATTTTGTTTTTATCTACCACGCCCGTGCAGTACCCTGCAAGGTCGTATTCGTCTATAGGATAAAAACCCGGCATTTCAGCAGTCTCTCCGCCGATTAAGGCGCAACCCGACTGAACACAGCCTTCGCATACACCCTTTACTATGTCGGCAATTTTTTCGGGAAAATTTTTACCGCAAGCGATATAGTCTAAAAAGAACAAAGGTTTTGCGCCCGAGCATATAATGTCGTTTACGCACATTGCAACGCAATCTATACCTACCGTGTCGTGTTTATCCATTAAAAAGGCTATTTTAAGTTTTGTGCCTACACCGTCGGTACCGCTTACAAGTACGGGTTTAGCAATACCTTCTAGGTCTAATTCGAACAAACCGCCAAACCCGCCTACATCCGAACAAACGCCTTTTGTCATAGTTTTGGCAATATGCTGTTTCATAAGTTCTACCGCCTTGTAACCTGCGGTTATGTCTACGCCTGCGGCGGCGTATATGTCTGATTTAGAAATATTATCCATTATATTCTCCTGTAAAAAAGTTGTTTTGTTTATTCTTTCCCGTCCCAACAATAGGTGCAGAGCTTACACTTGTCTACGCCTATTGCCTGCATCAACCCGTCTAGCGTTTGAAATTCTAACGAAGCAAGATGCAACTTGTCGCAAATTGCCTTTCTTAATTTTTTACCCCTTTCGGTTTCTGCGTCGCTGTATTCGTCTATGTACTTTAAACCTTCTTCGCCTTCGAGTTCTAATATGGTCGCTCTGGTAATAAGTTCTTTATCGCTGGTCGCCCTAGAAAAATTAAGGTACTTGCAAGCGTACATTATGGGCGGACAAGCAGAACGCATATGAACTTTTTTAGCGCCGTTGCTATACAAAAACTCGACCGTTTCTCTCAGTTGCGTACCGCGAACAATAGAGTCGTCTACAAACAAAAGTTCTTTACCTTTAATCAGTTCGTTTACGGGAATAAGTTTCATCTTTGCGATTTTGTTTCTTTCCCTTTGATTTGCCGGCATAAAACTTCTGGGCCAAGTAGGTGTGTATTTAATAAAAGGTCTTGCAAAAGGAATTTTGCTTTTAGAAGCATAACCTATTGCGTGCGGTGTTCCCGAATCGGGCACGCCGGCAACGAAATTCGCAGGCGGTAATTTACCCGACTTAACGTCGTTATCCACCATTATTTCGCCGTTACGGTAACGTGCCATTTCAACATTTACCCCTTCGTATTCGGACGTAGAAAAGCCGTAATACGACCAAAGAAAAGAACATATTTTCATTTTCTTTTCCGGCTCTTTAAGAACGGTAAAACTTTCGGAATCTATTTTTACTATTTCGCCCGGACCTAGTTCGTACACCGTAGAATAATCTAATTTTTGATATGCAAAACTTTCGAACGACGTACACATACCGTCTTTGTTTTTGCCGATATGAACAGGAAGCCTTCCGTTAAAATCCCTTGCGACTATAAGTTCGCCGTCGTTTTTAAGAATTAAAATACAGGCAGAACCTTTAATTTGACTCCACGCATAATTAATACCTTCGACAAAAGAGTTTTTTCTGTTAATCAAACCTGCCAGCAACTCGGTAGAATTTACAGTTTCGCCCGATTGACTGCCGAATTGTCCGCCTACTTCGGAAATATATTTGTTTATAAGTTCGTCGGCGTTGTTTATTGCCCCTACGAAACAAATGGCATAATTCCCCAATTTAGAGCGAACCAGTAACGGTTGCGGGTCGGAATCGTTTATACAACCGATAGCCGAAGTACCTTTCATCGTATCGAAAATGTTTTCGAACTTAGTCCTGAAAGGCGAATTAGATATATTGTGAATTTTGCGTTGCAAACCCTTTTCGCTGTCGAAAGCGGAAAGCCCTGCGCTTTTCGTTCCTAAATGCGAATGATAGTCCGTTCCGAAAAAAACGTCGGCAAGTATATCTTTCTTTTTACTTACTGCGCCGAAAAATGCACCCATCGTATACTTCCCTAAGATTTATTTTGCAAAAAAGAGTTTAGACAATGTCATCGGGTCTATGTACTTACCGTCTTTATATACACGCATATTACCCGAAGCGATTTCGTCTATTAACATAACTTTTCCGTCTTTATCGTAGCCGAACTCGAATTTAATATCGTAAAGAACCAAACCCTTTTCTTTTAAATCGTCTGCTACGATTTGAGTAATCTTTTGCGTCATAGACTTAATGTCTTCGTACTGAGCGTCGGTCATAACGCCCAAGTCTATAAGTCCGTCTTTGGTAACTAACGGGTCGCCTTTTGCGTCGTTTTTAAAAGTTGTTTCCACATAAGCGGGAAGGTCTGCGCCTTCTTCTATATAATCGCTGTATCTTCTGTAAAAACTTCCTACCGCTTTATGACGGCAAATTACTTCTAAACCTTTGCCGAAAGGTTTTGCAGGCAGAACTTCCATTGTCGTATCGTCTAAATTCGCAGATACGTAGTGGGTTTTAATACCAGCTTTGTTTACCTTTTCGAAAAAGTAAATAGACATTCTTAAATTAACGTCGCCGACGCCTTCAATAGTTAAGCCGACAGAATTTTCGCCGGGGTCGAACACGCCGTCTTTACCGGTACAATCGTCTTTAAATTTAAGAAGATAGTTGCCGTTATCTAACGCAAATACGTTTTTCGTTTTACCAGAGTACACAAGTTTCATATTTTTTTCTCCTTATTTATTGAATTTATCTTCAACGTTTTTATTTTTTTCTAGTACTTTTTTTCTATCCGACAACCTTTTTTCTTTAAGTTTATCGGCAAGATTTTTGTCGGACAACGCAAGAATTTCGCAAGCCAAAAGTCCTGCGTTGGCACCGCCGTTAATAGATACCGTTGCTACGGGTACGCCCGACGGCATTTGTACGGTAGACAAAAGCGCGTCTATACCTTCTAGACAAGACGACTTACACGGTATACCTATTACCGGAAGCGTCGTGTTAGACGCGACTACACCGCCGAGATGCGCCGCCATACCCGCCGCACAGACAATTACGCCGAAACCGTTTTCTTCTGCCGAAGCAGAAAACTCTATCGCTTCGGTCGGCGTTCTGTGTGCCGAATAAACGTGCATTTCGTACGGAACATTTAGACCGTTAAGAACTTCTACCGTTTTTTCTAAAACGGGTAAATCGCTGTCGCTACCCATTATAATTGCAACTTTTTTCATATAATTCTCCTTAAAAAAAAACAAAAATGGCGCACTTAACCTTTGCTGTTAAGTACGCCCAGACGGTCGGCATTTTAACCTACTGCTCCTTTGTGGTTATCCACTT
>CAYYYD010000003.1:0-7032 GCA_964475885.1 uncultured Christensenella sp. | reverse complement strand
TTAAAATAGCAAGCCCTTTTATCGGAATCGACTTCTTCGGCTATTTCGTTTACCCTTGGTAGCGGATGCAAAACAATCATATTGTCTTTTGCCTGTTTAAGTTTTTCTAAGGTTAAAATATAACTGTCTTTTAACTTTTCGTACTCGTCCCAATCTAAAAAGCGTTCTCTCTGTATGCGCGTCATATAAAGAATATCCAATTCGCCTATTACGTCGTCTAACGAAGCGCTTTCTTTAAACTCTATGTTTTTGTCTTCGATAAATTCTTTTCTGATATAATCGGGAAGTTTAAGTTCTTCGGGCGAAATCAAAACGAATTTTACGTTTTTATATCTTGACATTGCGCCTATTAACGAATGAACGGTTCTGCCGAATTTCAAATCTCCGCAAAAACCTACGGTTAAATTGTCGAACTTGCCCAACTCGTGATGAATGGTAAGTAGGTCTGTAAGCGTTTGCGTCGGATGAAAATGTCCGCCGTCCCCCGCGTTGATAACGGGCACTAACGAATTTTTTACGGCGACCAACGGTGCGCCTTCTTTGGGGTGGCGCATTGCTATAATATCTACGTAACCGGATACTACCGTTACCGTGTCCGAAAGAGTTTCGCCCTTAGTCGTAGACGAACTCGCTTGGTCGGAAATACCCAAAACGTTACCGCCAAGCGACATCATAGCCGATTCGAAACTCAGTCTTGTTCTTGTAGACGGCTCGAAAAACAGAGTGCCTAAAATTTTGTTTTTACAAGCGTCGCTATACTTTTCGGGGTTTTTCATCATATCGTCGGCAAGGTTTATAAGTTCTAAAATCTCGTCGGTCGATAAATCCATTATATCTAAAAGATTTTTCATTTTACGCACCTATCCAACTTTCGTCCGAAGGATTGTCCCTGAACTTTAAAAGTTTTTGCACATCTTCGGGTTTAATGTAGTTTTCTTCGACTGCTACGTTAGAAATAGTATCGAAATCGGTTAGACTTACGTTTTTAACATTTGCTTCCGACAAACGCATTAAACCTTTTTCCATTCCGTACGTAAAAATACTTACCACGCCCAAAACTTCTGCGCCGGCTTCACGTAAAATATCTACTACTTCTAAAACGCTTCCGCCCGTAGAAATCAGGTCTTCTACGACAACGACCTTCTGACCTTTTTCGAGTTTACCTTCTATCTGGTTTTTTCTGCCGTGGTCTTTTGCACCCGAACGAACATAACCCATAGGCAACCCCATAAGATGTGCGGTAATACCTGCGTGGGCGATACCGGCAGTAGACGTTCCCATAAGAACTTCAGCTTGGGGATAATATTTTTCTATAAGAGTTTTTAAGCCGTTTTCTACATCGTTTCTTACGTTGGGTGCAGAAAGAGTAAGCCTGTTGTCGCAATACACGGGGCTTTTAATTCCGCTTGCCCATACAAACGGTTCTTCGGGGCGGAAGAATACCGCCCTAATAGAAAGTAAATCTTTTGCAATAATCTTTTTTAAGTTTTCCATAAGTATCTCCTTTTTATTAACCGATAAATTCTTTTACGCATCTTTCGTATGCCGAAACGGGGTCTTCGCTTGCGGTAATCGGGCGACCTACGACTATGTAGTCGGAACCTATTATTTTAGCCTGCGCAGGCGTCATAACGCGTTTTTGGTCGCCGACTTCACCGTCGGCAAAACGAACGCCCGGCGTTACCGTTAAAAAGTCTTTTCCGCAAACGCTATGCACCTTTTCGGCTTCTAACGGAGAACATACCACACCGTCTAAGCCGGCAAGTTTAGAATTTTTTGCATAGTGCATTACCACTTCGTCGATGGGCTTGTCTATAAGCAAATCTTTTTGCATACTTTCTTGGTCGGTAGAAGTGAGTTGAGTTACGGCAATAAGCAACGGTCTTGTTCCGTCTTCTCTCGTTAAACCTTTTATGGCGTACTCCATCATTTTAATCGTTCCGCCTGCGTGAACGTTGCACATATCTACATTAAGGTTAGACAAGACTTTCATTGCTTTCATAACGGTATTAGGAATATCGTGCAATTTTAAATCCAAAAAGATTTTGTGTCCCCTACTTTTTATTTCGTTTACGATAGAAGGACCTTCGGCGTAAAAAAGTTCCATACCGATTTTTACGAAAAGTTGTTTGTTATCGAATTTGTCTAAAAAATCCATAACCTGTTTTTTGCTTGAAAAATCACAAGCGACGATTACGTCTTTACCCATTATGAGCGCCTCCTATAATATCTTTTAAACATTTGATTTTGTATTTTTCCATAACAGACGGCAGTTGTTCTATAATCTCTTTGCACGCAAACGGATTAACCAAATTTTGCGCGCCGACCTGAACGGCTGTTGCGCCTGCCAGCATCATTTCTATTACGTCTTCGGCAGAAGAAACGCCACCCATACCTATAACGGGAATTTTTACATTTTCGTAAACCTGATAAACCATTCTTAACGCCACCGGGAAAATTGCTCTGCCCGAAAAACCGCCCGTTTTATTTGCTATTACGGGCTTTTTGGTTTTTAAGTTTATTCTCATTCCGAGCATAGTGTTTATTAAACTTATACCGTCTGCACCTGCGTCTTCGACAGCCTTTGCAATAGAAACTATATCGGTAACGTTAGGAGAAAGTTTGACGTAAACGGGTTTGTCGGTAACCTTTTTTACCGCTTTAACGACTTCGGAAACATTTTTCGTGTCCGTACCGAAACTCATACCGCCGTTATGCACGTTAGGGCAACTTACGTTTACTTCCAAAATACCTACAATGTCTTCTTTGCCTAGTTTTTCGCAAACGGTTGCGTATTCTTCGACCGAAAAACCGCTGACGTTTGCAATTACTTTTTTGTTAAAATAAGTTTTAAGTTCTTTAAGTTCGTAATTTATAACATGTTCTACGCCCGGATTTTGAAGCCCGACCGAATTTATCATACCTGCGGTACATTCGGCGATTCTGGGCGTCGGGTTTCCGAAACGCGGATTTAAAGTAGTGCCCTTAAAAGAGAAAGTACCAAGCATATTTATATCGTAAAACTGCGAAAACTCTTTGCCGAACCCGAAAGTTCCGCTTGCGGGAATAACGGGGTTGTCTAGTTCCCAACCGGAAAGACTGACTTTTAAATCTACCATATTATTTCCTCTCTTTCTAAAACGGGACCGTCTACGCAAATTCGTTTGTTGCCGTATTTGGTTTTGCAACTGCACCCCATACAAGCACCGAAACCGCAACCCATACGTTCTTCGAAACTGTATTGACCGGAAGTTACGGCAATGTTTTCTATCGCCTTAAACATAGGCATGGGACCGCACGTATAAAAGTAGTCGTATTTTACATTTTTAAGTGCGTCGGTAACAAAACCTTTAACGCCAAAACTTCCGTCTACCGTACATACGATAACTTCGTCGGCGATTTTTTTGAATTCTTCTATGTAAAAAATTTCCGTTTTAGTGTTAAACCCTAATATTACCGTTACGTTTTTACCGAGAGATTTTAGCCTTTTACATAGGTTATACAGTGGCGGAATACCCACGCCCCCACCGATTAAAACGGGCTTTTCGGTCGGCTTGTCGTGATTAAAACCGTTACCCAAACCGACAAGCAAGTCTAGTATCTTACCCTGCTTGTACTCGCTTAAAACTTTTGTGCCTACGCCGACTACTTTATATATAAGAGTTAAAACGTTGTCGTTACAGTCGCATACCGATATAGGTCGCCTTAAAAACTGACCGTCTATTTTAATATTTACAAACTGCCCCGACGCCGTTAAAAAAGACGTGTCGCCCTTTAACTCTAATTTATAAACGTCGTCGGTTAAGGGATTGTTGGATATAATTTCAAAAAACTGCTGTTTCATAATTAACCCCTTGCGTCGATAGTGGAAACGCAAAGCGTTGTTTCTTCTAGCACATCTAATAAAACCCTTACCGTGTCTAGCGCGGTAAACATAGTTATGTTGTTTTCTATTGCAAGGCTCCTGATTTTGTAACCGTCGGTGTTTATTCCCTTAGAACCGATTTCGCTTGTATTGATAACATACGTGATATGCCCCTGACGGATTGCGTCTTGAATTTCCAAACTGCCTTCTTTAAGTTTTTTTAGTACCCTTGTTCTTATTCCGTTTTCTTTTAAGAACTTAGCCGTTCCGCTGGTCGCTTCTATATTAAAGCCTAAATTATAAAACCTTCTTATAAGCGGTAACGCTTCTTGTTTGTCTTTATCGGCAACGGTAACAAAAACCGTACCGTAATTTAATATCTTCATACCCGCCGCCTGCAAAGCCTTGTATAAAGCGCGGTTTAGTTTATAGTCGTAACCTATCGCTTCGCCCGTAGACTTCATTTCGGGCGAAAGATATGCGTCTAGCCCCCTGATTTTGTTAAACGAGAACACGGGCGCCTTAACATACCAGCGTTTTTGCTCTTTAGGATATACTTCGGTTAAGCCCTGTTCTTTTAAAGTCTTGCCCATAATAACTTCGGTCGCTATGTCGGGAAGGCTGTATCCCGTAGCCTTAGACAAAAACGGCACCGTTCTGGACGACCTAGGATTTACTTCTATAATATATACCTTTTCGTTTTTGTCTACTATAAACTGAATGTTATATAACCCTTTTATACCTATACCCAAACCTAACTGTTTGGTGTATTCGATTATCTGTTTTTTTACGTTTTTCGATATACTGAACGTAGGATATACGCTTATGGAGTCTCCGCTATGAATACCCGTTCTTTCTACAAGTTCCATAATACCGGGAACAAAAACGTCTTTACCGTCGCATATAGCGTCTACTTCGACTTCTTTACCTATAATATATTTATCTACCAAAACGGGTTTGTCTTCGTCAATTTCGACTGCGGTTTTTAAGTAGAAACGAAGTTGTTCTTCGTTATAAACTATTTGCATTGCCCTACCGCCCAAAACGAACGACGGACGAACAAGCACGGGATAACCTATTTTTTCTGCCGTTTTAATTCCGTCTTCTATTTTAGTAACAGCCGAACCCTGCGGTTGCGGAATGTTTAAAGATATAAGCAACTTTTCAAACAAGTCTCTGTTTTCTGCCCTTGCTATTGCGTCGCAGTCTGTTCCGATAATTTTAACCCCGCGTGCACGAAGCGGTTCGGCAAGGTTGATAGCCGTTTGTCCGCCGAGCGAAGATATAACCCCTTCGGGTTTTTCGTACTCTATAATGTTCATAACATCTTCGGGCGTTAGCGGTTCGAAGTAAAGTTTATCTGCGGTGGTATAGTCGGTAGAAACGGTTTCGGGATTGTTGTTAATTATAATCGCTTCGTAACCGCTCTTTTTAATTGTAGAAACCGCGTGAACGGTCGAGTAGTCGAACTCTACGCCTTGACCTATTCTTATGGGACCTGCGCCCAAAACTATAAGTTTTTTCTTATCGGATAAAACGGATTTGTTTTCGCCCTGATAAGAAGAGTAAAAATACGGAATGTAACCGTTAGTATGCAAGGTGTCTGCCATACGGTATACGGGGAACATATTGTATTTCTTTCTTAAATTAAACACTTCTATTTCCGACATACCACAAACGCTTGCTATATACTCGTCCGAAAAACCCGTTTTCTTTGCTTCTAATAACAGTTCTTCACTGACTTTCCCCTGCTTTAATTTCTTTTCTGTTTGAACGATTTCTTTAAAAGACTCTAAGAAAAGTTCGGTAATCATCGTTGCCGTATGAATTTTTTGCACACTTTCTCCGCGACGTAAAAGTTCGGTAACGGCAAAAATCGTATCGTCTTTAAACTCTTTTAGATAATCGTAAAGTTCTTCGCAAGTCATACCGTCGAACTTCTTTTTGCGGAAATGACATACGCCCGTTTCCAGTGACCTTACGCTTTTAAGCAAACATTCAGTAAGCGTAGAACCTATGCCCATAACTTCGCCCGTCGCTTTCATTTGCGTGCCTAAAATGTTTGAAGCAGACGTAAATTTATCGAACGGAAATCTTGGAAGTTTTGCCACAATATAGTCTAGTCTGGGTTGCGTGCTTGCGTGCGTGTTGGAAATTTCTATTTCGTTTAAGCGCATACCTACCGCGATTTTCGCGGTTACTTTTGCTATGGGGTAACCGCTTGCCTTACTTGCCAGCGCAGACGAACGAGATACTCTGGGATTTACTTCTATAAGATAATACTCGCTTGTAGTCGGGTTAAGCGCAAACTGAACATTACAACCGCCTTCTATTTTTAACGCTCTTATAAGTTTAATTGCAGAGTCGTTAAGCATTTTTAGGTCTTTGTCGCTTAAAGAAAGAATAGGCGCTACAACGATAGAGTCGCCCGTATGAACACCCACGGGGTCAACGTTTTCCATTCCGCAAATGGTAATAACATTATCGTCGCCGTCTCGCATCATTTCGAATTCTATTTCTTTGTAACCTTTAACGCTTTTTTCTATTAAAACCTGTGATACGGGCGAAAGTTTAAATGCGTTTATACCTATTTCTACAAGTTCTTGTTCGTTGTTTGCAAAACCGCCACCCGTTCCACCAAGCGTAAACGCAGGGCGTAAAACTACGGGGTACCCTATTTCTTGTGCGGCGAGTTTTGCTTCTTCTATCGAATAGGTTATTTTAGAAGGAATAACGGGTTCGCCTATGCCTATGCAAAGTTCTTTAAACAGTTCTCTGTCTTCGGCTTGCTCTATACTTGCGCTACTCGTACCCAGCAATTCTACCTGACATTCTTTTAATATTCCTTTCTTTTCAAGTTGCATTGCAAGGTTAAGCCCCGTTTGCCCGCCGATTCCGGGAATAATGGCGTTAGGGCGTTCGTATCTTAAAATTTTTGCGATGTATTCTAGCGTTAAAGGTTCCATATAAACCTTGTCGGCAATAGTCGTATCCGTCATTATCGTGGCAGGGTTAGAGTTACAAAGTACGACTTCGTAGCCTTCTTCTTTAAGCGCCAAACACGCTTGCGTTCCGGCATAGTCGAATTCTGCCGCCTGACCTATTACGATAGGTCCGGAGCCGATAATCATAATCTTTTTTAAGTCTTTTCTTTTAGCCATAACTTT
>CAYYYD010000002.1:0-53451 GCA_964475885.1 uncultured Christensenella sp. | reverse complement strand
TTTATTTTTGCAAACCGAGTAATTTTATAATGCCATAAATATTTAATCTTCGATAATAATGGGCGTATAACATAAGGTTTTTTAGAACGGGGTACAAAATTTTTTGTTTGAAAAGATTTTTTATAAATGTATTTACTTATTACAAATTTTATGGTACAATATAAAAGGTGGAATTTGCGTAGCGAATTTTACGGTGCGGTTTAATGCAGTGCGATACGGTTTGTGTTGCTAAGTCGTTATTCGGTTTGTAAACGGAAATACGCATTACTACATGTTAGTTGTTTTTTAGGTAAACAGCCGTAAAAAACTACAAGTCGTTAGGTTAAAAACGGTTTTTTTAAAGACGACCGACCTGTTAAGGCGAACGGATATTACGGTTACCGACGCAAAAGGGTTTTGACGGCTGTAACGTTTTATTTATTTACGTATCGGCAACGGTACGCATTACTAATTATTGTGGCACGATAAGGAGAAAAAAAGATGTTTAAGAGAATAGGGGCATTCGTTTTGCTACTAGGTATTACTTTCGGCGTGGTTTTTAGCGCATTGCCCACGGCAGAGTCTACGGCAGAAGTCTATGCCGAAGAAAAGGTGTTTGGCGGTTATTACGAGCAGATGTATCATTCTGCCACGCTAGACGCAGGCGAAGTTTTAGACGGGGTAGAATCTGCCTTCGTTACTTATACAGACGCTAATTTACAGTCGGCAACCTTTACGGTAGACGCTACCGTTTCCGGTTCTACGGTTACGCTAGGTTCTTTTGGCGAAGCAAACGAAAACGCATTGAATTTAGGCGATTACTACACGCTTACCGTAAACGGCAAGACGATAGAGTTTCAGTACGTTACCAAGGCTATTTACGATAAAGACGACATAGGCGTACTAAAAATAGTAGACAACGTAACTCCCGTTACCGGTTACTACGTTTTGGCAAACGACCTTAAACTTGCAAACGGAGAAGAAAATCAGTACGGCGGTTTGGTTGGGAACCACGACGATACCGGTTTTGTTTGGAACACGGCAGGCTTTACGGGGACATTCGACGGCAAAGGTCATAACATAGAGTTTTATGCTAATCGCGGTGGATTTTTCGGCGTTTTGGGTAAAGGTGGTGTTATTAAAAACACTGGTTTTGTAAACGTAAAGTTTACCACGCCCGGCTTAAACCCCGTTTTATTCGAACTTTCTAGTTCTACTGGCGGGGACGGGAACCGCGCCAGGGTAGAAAACGTGTATATCCGTACGGCAGAAGGGCAGATTCCCGAAGGCGGTATTTCGGTAAGCGGTAACGTTACGCTTATTCTTAAAAACGTTGTGCTCGATTTCCCCGGGCTTAACATAGACAGAAATACAGACGATTTGTCTGTTGGCGCTTTGTGGGGTGCGGATCTTGCTTGGTGGAACACTGTCGACAACAAACACGTACCCAACACATTTACACCCACGCACGAAAACGTTTATGTAATAGGCAGAGTTCCGATTATGCACTATTATTGGAAAATAACCAACGGTAGAAAGGGCTACTATTACGACGGGGACGGTAGGCTTTGCCGTTATTGGATGGAAGGCTATGCCGAAAACGACGGTATGGACGAAGACGTTTACGGCGGTGTAAAAGTGTATTCCGGCGTAAGGAGATATGCGACCGCCGCCCTAATGGCGGAAGACGACGCTAACGACTATTCTTCTTTCGATAAAAACTATTGGGGAATAGAGAAATTCGGTGTTCCCGTATGGCTTAACGGCGTAGAAGACAGTTACGGGTTTTGGGTAGAAACCGATGCGGAAAAGACGAGCGCGGTTATTTACCTAGACCTTGGCGGTATAAATACCGCAAGGTTCGGGTACGGTATAAACGGTATTTCGGTAAAAGGCGCAAGTTTAGAGATAGAGTGCCTTAACGGTGCGGAGTGTATTTCGTTTGACAACGAAACGGGCGTTTTAACCGCCGTACAAGAAGGTATGTCGCAGTTTAACGTTAAATGCACTTACGAAGGTAAAGTTTCGACTAGAAAGTATACCGTGTACGTAGAAAATTCTTCGACAGAAGACGCGTCGGGTTGCGGAACGGTGGTGTTTACCGGCGGAAGCATAGGCGGTGGCGGACTGATGATTTTGGGTGCGCTTGCGTTTATGATTGTCAGAAACAACAAGCGTTCGGCAACGGAAAGCGTTTAGTTAAACGAACAATTAAAAATTTTATAAACGATTAAAAGTCTTTGTAAACGTAGGCGTACGGTTGCAAAGACTTTTTTATTGGTGAAAAAGATTTAAAAAAACGAAAATAGATTAAAAAGAGTATTGCCTAATTTACCGAATTGTTATATAATAAATCTAACGATTTTTATTAAAGGTTAAAAGGAGTTGTTATGGGTAGAATTATTATCGGCGCAGACGTTGTTCCTACCGACCAAAACAGGCAGTTTTTTATTGACGGAGATATGCAAAAGGTAGTCGGCAAAGAATTAAAAAAGATTTTAGACGACGCCGATTTCGTTGCGGTAAACCTAGAAGTTCCGCTAACCGATAAAGAAGATAAAATTAAAAAGTGCGGACCTAACCTAATTGCGCCCACAAACACGATAAAGGGGTACGTAGAACTAGGCGTAGACCTTGTTACGCTTGCAAACAATCATATTTTAGACCAAAACGTTTCCGGGTTTAAGTCTACCGTAGACATATTGGATAAAGCGAATATAGATTACGTTGGTGGCGGATTTAGTTACGAACAAGCGTACAAGCCCAAATTCTACGATATATGCGGTAAAAAGATAGGGTTTTATGCCGTTTGCCAGCACGAGTTTTCTTGGGTGCAAGATTACGGCGCAGGCGCTAACGGGTACGACCCGCTAGAAACATTTGACCATATTGCAGAAGCAAAAAATAATTGCGATTATCTTATAGTTTTGTACCACGCCGGTATAGAGCATTTTAGGTACCTTGCGCCGTTCGACCGTAAGGTTTGTCGTAAAATGGTAGACAAGGGCGCCGACCTTGTAGTTATGCAACACACTCACTGCGTTAATTGTGAAGAAGATTACAACGGCGGAAAGATTATTTACGGGCAAGGCAATTTCGTTTTTGAAAAAAGCAAAGAAGAATGTTGGCAGACGGGTATGCTTGTTACCGTAGATATTAAAGACGACGAGTTTAAGGTGGGGTACATACCCATAGATAAACACGACGGTAACATTAAGATTGCAGAAACTTCGGATATTATGGACGGGTATTTTAAACGTTCCGACGAGATTAAAGACGAGCAACTTGTAAAAGACAAGTATTACGAGTTCGGTAAA
The DNA here is from genome assembly GCA_964475885.1 of uncultured Christensenella sp. Taxonomy (GTDB): domain Bacteria; phylum Bacillota; class Clostridia; order Christensenellales; family Borkfalkiaceae; genus UBA1259. The sequence goes on along the minus strand of CAYYYD010000002.1, from coordinate 50,155 downwards.
GAAAGAATAAACTGGTTTACCGACCTTTGCAGGGGTTATTACGACAGCAAGGCGTACAGGTTTATTTGGAAACTTTCGGGCGGTAAGGCAGGCAACGTGTTGTTAAAAGACAGGTCTAGGCTTATGCTTATAAACTATATACAAAACCCCGCGCACAAAGAACTTTGGGAAAATGTTTTAGTAGAGCACGAAAAACGCGAAACACCCGAAAACAAGTAATATAAAAAAGGTTGTTACCGCTAGACAAAAAAAACGACAAGCGGAAGAATATTTAAACACATAAAAGGGAGTAATATTATGCAAATCGATTCTGACTTATGCCACGAGAATTTAGTAGAAAACTCAAAGTTAAAGTATACCTTTGACGAAAACAAAGACTTTAACGAATGGAGAAAACAGTTAAAAGAATTCTATTACGAAATTATGGGGATAAATAAAATCAAGCAAAACGCTTGCCCCGAAAACGTTATTATAGAAAGCGAAGAAGAAAAAGACGGTTATCGTTTAATAAGGTTTATTGCCGAAACCGAAAAAGATATGATGATTCCTTGCTACCTTTTAATACCGACGACGGGCAAAAAGAGTTATCCGCTAGCAATAACCTTGCAAGGGCATAAAGACGGCGGTATGTACAATTCTATCGGCCTTAAAAAGTTGCCGGAAGACGAAGAGTATCAACCGCGCGGAGCGTTCGCTTTGCAGGCGGTAAAAGAAGGGTATGCGGCACTTTGCGTAGAACTGCGTGGTATGGGCGAACTACAACCTTCTACCGAAAAGCGTATGTGGGGTACAAGATGTTGGTTTACTTCTTTTACGGCTTTTGCTCTTGGCAGAACGCTTTTAGGCGAAAGAGTATGGGATATTAGCAGATGTATAGACGCTATGCACCTTTTCCCGCAAGTAGATACTTCTAAAATAGTTATTACGGGTAATTCGGGTGGCGGAACGACGACTTATTACGCCGCCGCTTTTGACGAAAGAATTACGCTTGCCGTACCGAGTTGCGCTTTTTGTACATACAAAGATTCTATTTTAGACGTTCATCATTGTATATGTAACCTTATACCCGGTTGTTACGAGTATTTTGATATGCAAGATTTGGCAGGGCTTATAGCACCCAGAAAACTTTTGGTTGTCAACGGCGAAAAAGACTGGACATTCCCGTTAGAAGGCGCAAAAAAAGGGTTTGAAGTAGTAAAGAAAATTTATCAAAAGGCAGGCGTGCCCGAAAACGCGCGTATGGTGGTTACGCCCAAAGGCCATTATTGGTGTGAAGACATTATTTGGCCTAGCATTAAAGAGATGTTTTAACAGGCGTTAAGCGTAAAACAAAAAAATTTTAAACACATAAAAAGGAGTAATATTATGCAAATAAATTCGGACTTATGTCACGACAATTTAGTTAAAAACGCAAAGTTAAAGTATGCTTTCGACGAAAACAAAGACTTTAACGAATGGCAAAAACAGTTAAGAGAGTTTTATTGCGAAATTATGGGGATAAACAAAATTAAGCAAAACGCTTGCCCCGAAAACGTTATTATAGAAAGCGAAGAAGAAAAAGACGGTTACCGCCAAATAAGGTTTATTGTAGAAACCGAAAAGGATATGATGGTTCCGTGCTACCTTTTAATACCTACCACGGGCAAAAAGAGTTATCCGCTTGCCATAACCTTGCAAGGTCACAAAAAGGGCGGTATGTATAATTCGGTAGGTATCGTAAAAACCGAAGAAGACGGAAGGTATCAACCACGCGGAGCGTTTGCTTTGCAGGCGGTAAAAGAAGGGTATGCGGCGCTTTGCGTAGAGATGCGCGGTATGGGCGAATTAGAACCTATAAAAGAAAAACGCGCATGGGGTGAAAATTGTAAATTTACCTGCTTTTCGGCTATGGCGCTAGGCAGAACGGTTTTGGGCGAAAGGGTATGGGATATTTCTAAGTCCATAGACGCTATGCACCTTTTCCCCGAAGTAGACACTAGTAAAATAGTTATTACGGGTAATTCGGGTGGCGGAACGGCTTCTTTTTATGCGGCGGCTTTTGACGAAAGAATTACGCTTTCGGCACCGAGTTGCGCATTCTGTACTTACAAAGATTCTATTTTAGATATTCATCACTGTATATGTAACCTAATACCCGATTGCTACGAAAATTTTGAAATGCAAGATTTGGCAGGGCTTATAGCACCCAGAAAACTTTTGGTTATCAGTGGCGAAAAAGACGATATATTCCCGATAGAAGGCGTTAAAAAAGGGTTTGAAACGGTAAAGAAAATTTACCAAAAGGCAGGCGTGCCCGAAAACGCGCGTTTGGTAGTTACGCCTAAAAACCACTATTGGTGCGAAGACATTGTTTGGCCTAGCATTAAAGAAGAGTTTTAATAAAAAGTCGGCGGTAAAAATATAAAAAGTACGAGAAAGTTATTTTATGGAAATGCACGACCAAAACCTTTTGTATAAAGAAATCAACCGAGAAGATTTAGAGTTTTACGATTATAAAAGCGATAAGTTTTTAGTGTTCGGGTTTTACGATTTTTATAATACCGATATTCCGCTTAGGGTTCCCGACGACGTGGCTAAGGCTGTGTCGGTCGGCTTAGACGGGGCTAACCCCTTAAACGCCGGCGGTAGAATTTGTTTTACGACCGACTCTAAAACGATTGCGGTTATGGCGGAAGTAAAGGGGTTTCACGGTGCGAACTTTTCGGCTATCGGGCTTGTCGGGTTTGACTTAAACGTTAAAGAAAACGGCAGGTTCCACAGGCGTAAAATTTTCCGTCCCAAAGACGACCCGTCGCTTCCGTATTGCGGAGTTGTAGAACTAGAAAAGGGCGAAAAGCAGATACTTATTCATATGCCAAACTACGGCGCCGTTAAATCGCTTAAAATAGGCGTGGTAAAGGGTAGTAAACTAGAACCCTTAAACCCGTACAGAAAAGATATTAAACCCATACTGTATTACGGTTCGTCTATAACGCAGGGCGGTTGCGCTTCCGTACCGGGTAACACTTATCAAAACATTATATCGGTAAGAAATTCGGTAGACTATATCAATTTGGGAATTACCGGCTGGGCTAAGGCAGAGCCGTTGATGGCAGAATACATAGCAAAGCAAGACATGGGTTTGTTCGTTTACGATTACGACCACAACGCACCCGACGAAAAGTATTACAAAGACACGCACTATTCTTTTTACAAGACTATACGAAAGGCAAAACCCGACCTTCCCATACTTATGGTAACTCGTCCCGACGTAGAACAGATGCCGACGATAACCGATTTGCGAATAGAAATCGCAGAACAGACTTACAAACAAGCGCTTTCGGAAGGCGATAAAAACGTTTATTTTATAAACGGTTACGATTTGTTCGGAAGCGTAGACGCCGACTTATGCACTACCGACGGGTGCCACCCCAACGATTTAGGGTTTTACCGTATGGCTAACGTAATAGGCGCAAAAATAGACGAAATTTTAAAACTTAAATAGGAGAAAGACAATGGAAAAAAATCCCTTAGAAATTATTAAAAGCGACGGCGGGTTTACCGCTATATTCAGAAAGATAGGTTGCATAGGCGACAGTTTGGCTTCGGGCGAACACGAATCCAGAACGGAAAACGACGAAGTGGGTTATCACGACTACTACGAATATTCTTGGGGGCAGTTTATCGCGCGTGCGTGCGGTTCGGAAGTAATAAACTATTCTCGCGGGGGAATGACTGCCAAAGAATTTCATTCTTACGGCTGGCATACCGGTTGCTTCGAGCCGTGGAACAAATGTCAGGCGTATATAATTGCGCTGGGCGTAAACGATATGAACCAATTAAAACAGGGTAACATTGAGTTCGGCAGTTTCGACGACGTTGATTGGGACGATTTAGAAAAGAACAAAAGCACGTTCGTCGGCGAATATGTAAGAATTATTCAAAGGCTAAGGAAGTTAGAGCCCAAGTGCAGAATTTTCGTTATGACTTGCCCTAGGTCGGTCGGCGACGACGGGGTAGAAGAACGCCACGACAAGCATGCGGAGTTTATTAGAAAGTTGCCCGAATATTTCGATTTCTTATACGTTTTGGATATACGTAAGTACGGTCCGATTTACGACGAAGAGTTTAAAAAGTTCTACCTTTTGGGCGGTCATATGAGCGCTTTGGGGTATAAGTTTACCGCAGATATGGTTATGACTTACATCGACTTTATTATAAGAAACAATGTAGACGACTTTAAGCAGGTCGGGTTTATAGGCAAAGGCGTTCATAACGTAAAAGAAAAGTGGTAAGCAATGAAAACCGATTATAAAATAATAGACTTTCATACGCACCCGTTTCCGTCCGACGAATATAATATTTGTTCGCATATAAAGTATTGTAATATGAGCGAGCAAAACACCATAACCGACCTTAAAAAGTTGGGCGTGGTTAAAATTTGCGGTTCGGTAATTAAAAACGGTGTGGCACAATCTAATACCGATGTCTGGCAAGAAATACTTGATATGAACAACCAGGCGCTTGCGCTTGCCGAAAGGTCAGAAGGTTTTTACGTACCCGGTTTTCATATTCACCCCGAATACGTAAAAGAGTCTGTCGCCGAAATAGAGCGTATGAGTAAACTCGGCGTAAAACTTATAGGCGAGTTGGTGCCTTACCATCATAGGTGGTCGGACTTTTCGGATAAACGACTTTTCGAAATACTAGAAGTTGCCGAGCATTATAAAATGGTTTTAAGTTTCCACGCACTGGGTACGGAACAGAATTTCGTTCAGATGGACGAAATGGTAAAAAGGTTTAAAAATCTTGTTATCGTAGGCGCGCACCCTTCCGAAGGGGAATGTTTAAAACATCATATGTTGCGTTTAGAAGCGTCGCAAAACTATTACGTAGATTTGTCGGGTGGCGGGCTTTTCAGACACGGGTTGTTGCGCCATTTAATAGACGACTTCGGCAAAGAAAGAATTTTATTCGGTTCGGACTATCCGACTTGCAATCCGGCAATGTTTGTCGGCGGAGTGGCGTTGGACTTTTTGATTTCCGAAGAAGAAAAAGAATATATCTTTTATAAAAACGCACAGCGTTTACTACACTTAAAATAAAATATATACCCCTTTAAGCGTGGCTTAAAGGGGTGTTTCTTTTAACGAAAAACGCTTGTATAAAAAACGCCGTCGAATATATCGACGGCGCAATCGTTTTTGTTTACAGACCTAGCGAAGGGATTTCTTTTAAGTACTTTCTTAAAATGCCTTGATTAAACCCGTTGTTGTCTATTATATCGCGCAAGAAGTATCCGCTGGGTTTTATTGTTCTTTTAAAGTCGTGTTCGCGGTCTACGTCTACAAGCCCGAATTTAGGGAAGAAGTGCCCCCATTCGTAGTTGTCTAAAAGCGACCAATACAAAAACCCTTCTACGTTTATACCCATTTTAATTACTTGGTGTACGGCGCATAGATATTCTGCTATAAACACTATTCTAAACCTGTCGTCGTCTGTCGAACACCCGTTTTCGGTTATCATAACCGGTCTGTCTGTTAATCTGGTAAGGTTATGAATAATACACTCGGGGTTAAACACGTCTAAATAAAACTCTTGCGGTAACATTTTCATTTTTTCGAAAGGGTACCTGTCGCTTCTTAAATTGTGTATACGACTGTCTACCAGATTTCTGGCATAAGTGTTTATAGCCCAAAAATCAAAACTGTCTTTTATTTCTTTGTCGTAAAACCCGTCGGTAAAGGGGAGAACCACTTCGCCCGTTCTTACTGCGTGGAACAACCATTCGTTTACGTTTATGTCCCTTAAATCGCGCATAGTCGTATCGAACTTATCGTATTCGCGTTTTGCCTGTTGCATAACGAAAGCGTGCGAAGAACTTACGGGTTTATCGGAATACCGTTTAATTATGTCTCTGGCATATACGTGCGAGTACAGGTAGTTTATTTTGCGTTGTTGCATGTCGGCGGTATACCAGTGCCCGCCGAATACTTCGTTAAGCACTATCCAACGGTCTACGTATTTTGCGATTTTAGGAACGACGTACTCTACAAATCTTGTAAAGTATTTAACGTTTTCGCGTTTAGAAAACGCGCCCAAGTTACCGAACCATATCGGGTAAGAAACATGTTGAAGCGTTACGCATATTTTAATACCTTTTTGTTTTAACGACTCGAAAACCTTTACGTAATGCTCTACTTCTTCTAAACGGAAATCGCCTTCGTTAGGTTCTATTCTCGGCCACTCTATTCCCATACGGTACATTTTGTGGTGCAGGGTAGAAAGAATTTTATTGTCTTCTTCGTACATTTCGTAACTGTTGCAAGCCATACCCGAAAGGTCGTAGGTCGGGTCTTTTGCGTGTTCTTCTTGCTCGTATCTCCAAAAATCGGAGTTTACGTTGTTACCTTCGATTTGATGACCTGCGGTCGCGCTTCCCCATATAAAGTTTTTAGGAAAAGAAAAGGCAGGCAACGAAAATGGGTCTGTCATAAAAAAATCTCCTGTTTATATTTTATTTGAATAATTATAATCTTAATAAATCGCGTTGTCAATACTAAAAAAAAATTTATCTCGTTTTTCGGTAATTTAGGGGCGAAATCTTCATATCTCGTTTAAAAACAAGCCCGAAATAGTTTGCCGAAGAATATCCGCAATCGCAGGCAATTTCTTCTATCGACTTGTTGGTTTCGCGCAGTAAAGACTTTGCTTTGTTAAGTCTTAAACCGTTTACGTAATCCATAATAGAGCAGTGCATAACGTCTTTGAATTTTTTGCACAGAGTAACCTTAGACAAAAAGAATTCTTCGCACAGAACGTTTAGGGTAATGTGCTTGTTTAAGTTATTGTTTATGTAGTACAAAATTTTTAAAACTTCGGGCGATACGTCGTTGGGTTTATACGCCGTGCTTACCGACGCCACCGATACGGTGTCTTGCGTAGAAAGTAACAGCAAAACGGTTTTTATTATAGACAAAAGGTTGTCGGTTTTGTCGACCGAACTTTTACGCTGTTGTTCTGCGCCCTGTATTAAAAGCGTTTTAATCGTTTCAGAATATTTATTTCCTAACTTTAACGCCGTTTTAGTTGAAAGCCTTTTTAAAAAGGCGTTTTGGCTTTCGGTTAAAAGCGACGGAGAAACGTTTACGTTTATGCGCCTGTACGCCCCGCCTTCGGTTTTGTGTAAAGAAAAGGGCGGTACTACGATTAGAGTGTTTTCTTCTACGACGAACATCTTGTTTTTTATAAAAAAATCTCGCTTTCCGTCCAGTAAAAAATACAACTCGTAAAACTCGTGGCTGTGCGGTGCGCTCATCGTCATTTTTTCTTTAACGGAAATTTCTTCGAATTCTATAAACTGCATAATTTACCTTTACGATTTATGTAATTTTACGTATATTATATACTTTTTTCTATTGATTGGCAACTAAAAACATAGTATAATATAACTAAAGCGATAAAGTCGCTAAAAAACTTAACAGGAGTTATATATGATTAAAGTAGTACAATTCGGTGAAGGTAACTTTTTAAGGACGTTTGTAGACCTTTATTTCGACACGCTTAACAAAGAAGGCGGAGAATACAAGGTAAATATCGTAAAGCCGATAACCTTCGGCAGTTTAGAAGCATTTAAAAAGCAAAACAATAAATACCATATTGTTTTACGCGGTATGAAAGACGACAAAGCCGTAGAAGACGTTTACAAGGTAGACGTTTTAGAAAGCGTAATTTCGCCTTTCGAAGAATTAGAAAAGTATTATGCGCTTGCAAAAGACCCCGACTTAAAACTCGTTGTTTCCAACACGACCGAAGCGGGTATCTGCTATAACGCAAACGACGACATTAACGGGTTCGAAAGCATTACGTTCCCGGCAAAACTTACCAAGTTTTTATTCGAGCGTTTTAACGCGGGTTTGGGCGGTGTGTATATGATGCCCGTAGAACTTATAGACAACAACGCCGACGAACTTTATAAATGCGTAGATAAGTACATACGGTTATGGAAACTTCCCGACGAATTTAAAAAGTGGAACGACGAACAAAACTATTACTGCAATACGCTTGTAGACCGTATCGTTTCGGGGCACCCCAGAACGCCCGAACTCAAACAGCATTTAACCGACATAGTCGGCGAAGAAGACAGCCTTGTTTCCGTAGGCGAACCTTTCGGGCTTTGGGCGGTAGAAGACAAGGGCGAAATTTCTAAATACGTAAAAGACGGCGTACACAACATAGAAGTCGTTTTAACCAAAGACATAAAATATTACAAAAAAAGAAAGGTAAGGGTATTAAACGGCAGTCATACCAACCTTATTCCGGCAGGTTTGTGGCACGGTAAAGAAACCGTTTACGACTGTATGACCGACGCAAAACTTTCTAAGTTTTTAGAAGATACGTTGACCGAAGAAATCGTACCGTTCGTGTCCGACGATATTAAGGCGACTACCGTATTTGCCGAAAGCATTAAAGCGCGTTTCTTAAACCCGTTTTTAAACCACTTGCTTACCAGCATTGCGTTAAACAGCATTTCTAAATGGAAAGCAAGAAACCTTTGCAGTTTTTCCGACTACTATAACGCTCACGGAAAAATCCCCGCAAATATGGTAAAAGGCTTTTCTTACCTTATGGCTATTTATCAAAGAATACAAAAAGCCGACGACGGAAAATATTACGTACAACTTCCTACCAGAAAGATAGAAGTAATGGACGACGCTCCGTACTTAGAATATTTTGCAAACGGCGGTAGTGCGATAGACTTTATGAAGAAGGCAGACGTTTGGGGCGAAGACCTTACCCGTTACCAAGGGTTCGGTAAAGCCGTACAAGAAAACGTAGCAAAACTTTATAACGGAGAAACTTTACTTTAATATTCGGCGTGTTATGAGTAACATAAAAAATAAAAAGATACTAAACGAAATTAAAGGCTATGCGTTTATGGTGTTGGGGTGCGTCGCTTACGGGTTAAGCACCAGTTTGTTTCTTGCCCCCAACGACATTATAGCCGGCGGTGTAACGGGGCTTGCCGTACTTATCAATTACTTTAACGAAAAAATTCTTATAGGTATGGTTTCTATCGTAATAAACGTGCCTATACTTATTTTGGGTATAAAATATCAGGGCATAAAATTCGTGTTGCGCTGTCTGATTACGGTAGCGACGCTGGGCGTGGTAACCGACCTTTTGGCTCTTTTACCGGCGCTTACCGACGACGGAGTTCTTGCTTCTATTTACGGCGGACTGTGTCAGGGTATAGGCATAGGGCTTTTTGTAAGGTATCAGTTTAGTAGCGGTGGAACGGAACTGTTGGGCAGGCTTGTTTCTCGCGCGGTAAAAGTTTTAAGCATACCCGTCTGCGTAGGTATACTAGACGGCGTTATCGTGGTCGTCGGTTCGATTGTTACTGGCAACCCGTCTAATATGTTGCACGCCCTTATCGTAATTTTTTTAAGCACTAAGGTTTCGGAAATAGTTTTAGTCGGCTTAGAAAAATCTAAGATGTGCGTGGTTATTACCGACAAGGGCGAAGAAATGGGCAAAACGCTTGTAGAAAAAAGTCCGCGTGGCGTTACGCTTATGGACGGAAAGGGTATGTATACAGGCAAACATCACGATGTAATTATTACTTGCGTTAAAAGTAGACAGTTACCGCAATTCCGTAAAATAGTTCACGAAATAGACGAATGTGCGTTTGTAATAGTAAACGATTCTAACGAAGTTCGCGGTAAGGGATTTAAAGATTGGGAGTAAATAAATGAAAGACAATATAATCATAAACCAAAAAGACAACATCGGTATAACCCTAAACGGAACGGGCGATATTCCGGCAGGTCATAAATATGCGTTAAAAGACATTAAAAAGGGCGACTTGGTTATTAAGTACGGCGAAGTAATAGGCAGGGCTAAAGTCGATATTAAAAAGGGCGAATGGGTTCATACGCACAACGTAAAATCGCATTTAGACGAAACGCCCGAAGCGTACACTTACAACTTTTCGGCTAATAAAATGCCTTCTGCTAAAGGCACCTTTATGGGCTTTAAACGAGAAAAGGGCAGGGCTGGTATAAGAAACGAAATATATATTATTCCTACCGTCGGTTGCGTAAACAATGTTTGTATGAGAATGGAACGCCTTGCGCAGAAATACGTTAGGGGTAGCATAGACGGAATTTTTGCGTTACCGCACCAATTCGGTTGTTCGCAACTGGGCGCAGATAACGACAATATTAAAAAACTTCTTTGTTCTATTGCGCTTAACCCTAACGCCACCTATGTTTTGTTTGTGGGTTTAGGTTGCGAAAACAACGGTATGGACGGTATTAAAGAGTACTTAAAACCGTTTAATCGTACCAATATAGAATACTTTAACTGTCAAGACGTAGAAGACGAACTGAGCTACGGCTTAGAAATTATAAAGAACTTTTCCGAAAAGGCAAAAGACTTAAAGAGAGAAGAAGTAGATTTATCCGAACTCTGCATCGGGTTAAAGTGCGGTGGCTCGGACGGGTATTCGGGGCTAACCGCAAACCCGTTGGTCGGCAAAATTTCCGACAGGCTTGTGTCTTACGGCGGAAGCGCGGTTCTTACCGAAGTTCCCGAAATGTTCGGCGCAGAGCAGTTGTTAATGAACAAGTGCAAGACGCAGGAAATTTTTAACGACTACAAAAAGATGATAGAAGACTTTAAAAACTTTTACATAAGTCAGGGTTTCCCCGTATACGAAAACCCCAGCCCCGGCAACAAAAAGGGCGGTATAACGACGTTAGAAGAAAAGTCGCTGGGCTGTATAGAAAAGGCGGGCAGTACCGAAATAGTAGACGTTTTAGGTTACGGCGACATTGTAAAAAAGACAGGCGTGTCTACACTAAACGCACCGGGCAACGATTTAATCGCTTCTACGGCTTTGGCGGCGGCGGGTTGTCAGGTAGTGTTGTTTACGACGGGCAGGGGAACACCGTTTTCTACTTTCGTTCCTACAATGAAAATCGCTTCTAATAATCGTTTGGCAGATTTTAAAGATAATTGGATAGATTTTAACGCGTTCGGTATGGACGAAGACGCGCTTTTCGATTTGCTTATTAAAACGGTAAACGGCGAGTATAAAGTTAAAAGCGAAGACATAAGGGAAATAGCCTTTTACAAAACAGGCGTAACACTTTAATATGTACCGCAAAAGCGCGGTAGAATAAATTATAGGAGAAAAGTATATGAGTTATTTAAAAGATAATTTTTTATTGACAAACAAAACGGCAGAAAAGTTGTACAACGACTATGCAAAATCTATGCCGATTTTCGACTATCACTGTCATTTACCCGAAAAACAGATTTTAGAAAACAAGTGCTTTAACGACGTTTTCGAAATCTGGCTTAAAGGCGACCACTACAAGTGGCGTCTTATGAGAAACTACGGGGTAAACGAAGAGTACATTACGGGAAGCAAGTCTAACAAAGAAAAATTCGTTGCCTACTGCACGACGCTTGCCACGGCTTTCGGCAACCCGTTGTACCATTGGTCGCAGGTAGAACTTAAAGAATTTTTTAACTGTGAAATAGAAATAAACGGCGAAAACGCCGAACTTATTTGGAATTGGTGTAACGACTACATAAAGCTTAACAACATAACACCGCAAAGTTTAATAGAAAAGTCTAACGTAAAATACATATTTACCACCAACGAAATTTTCGACGACCTAGACACTTTCGGTAAAATCGCGCAAAAAGGTTACAAGTTCAAAGTCATTCCCGCTTTTCGTGCCGACAAAATAATGAATGTAGAAGCAAAAGGCTACTATTCTTTTATAGAAAAGTTGCAGGCTTTAACCGGTAAAATAGAAGATATAGACGATTTAGAAAGCGCAATCGAAAAGCGTTTGCGCGAATTTATAAAAGTCGGAACTTGCGCAAGCGACATTGCCCTTCAAAACGTTTATCCCATAACCGACAAACAAGACGCCGACAAGGTGTTTAAAATGGCAAGGGAAGGCAAAACGATTACCGACGAACAGGCGCAAATTTTTAAGGGATACTTTACCTATTTCTTAATGAAGCTTTACGCAAAATACGATATAAGAACCGAACTTCACATCGGCGCAATGAGAAACAACAATTCTATTATGTTAGAAAAGTTAGGGTTAGATACCGGTTACGACAGCATTGCAGAAGACAACAGCATAAAAAATATGTCTAGGCTGTTCGATACCTTAAACAACGAAAACAGTTTGCCCAAAACCATAGTGTTTAACCTAAACCCCAAAATGAATACGGAAATTATGACGCTTATAGGTTGTTTCCAAAGCGACGAAGCAAGGGGAAAAATTCAGTACGGTCCCGCTTGGTGGTTTTTAGATAACAAGGTCGGTATGGAAAAACATTTAGAAGACCTTACCGCAACCGGTCATATAGGCGCTTTTATCGGTATGCTTACCGATTCTCGTTCGCTTTTGTCTTATCCCAGACATCATTATTTCAGAAGAATACTTTGCAATTATTTCGGCAAGATGATAGAAAACGGCGAAATGACGCAAGACTTAGAGCTTGTAGGAAAGGTCGTTAAAGACGTTTCTTATAACAACGCCATAAACTATTTTAACGTAAAGTAACGTAGCCGAAAACAGGTTGCAAAAACATTTTTGTCAGCGTTTTATATAAGTAATTTTATATTTATAAGGAGATTAAAAACAATGAAGGTTGTTCTTATTATATTGTTAATAATTGCGCTTATGGTTTGCTTTGGCGTTCTTTCGTATAAAGAAGCGGTAAAGCAAGGTCGCAACAAGGTTTTGTGGTGCGTGCTGGGTTGTATATTTTTACTTAACTCTTTTATCGCGCTTAAAGTGTCTAAGCACGCAAAAGACACCAAGCACGACGTTAAGTGGTGGTCGGTTTTAGGTATTATATTCGGCGTAGTGTCGGTTTGCGCGTTAGAAACGGGCTTGATTGCTGAAGACAAAAAGCACGACTTTACCGCTTGGGTTTTAATGAGTTTGCTATTCGTACCGAGTTTGTTGGTTCTTTTGCTGTCTTTTTTGTTAAAACCGTTCGAACACGATAATTCGGTTTCAGATACTAAAACCGAAACGCAGAATACCGAAAAACAGCAACTCGTTTCCGATAAGTCGGGGGTATGGACTTGTGAAAAATGCGGAAAAGAAAACGCTTCGTCTTCGTATTTTTGTATAGGTTGCGGAGAAATGAAAAAGCAGTAAGTAGTGCTATTCGACTGTAAAACGATAGGGGCTTAAAGATAACTTGTTATCTTTAAGCCCTTTTTAATTTAAATCGTAAACCGTTATAAATTGCAGACAAGGTATTTTACAAAAATCAATTACGCCGTATGCGGTTTTTTTCTTTTTACTACCCTTACCGCCAAAGCAGTCATATCGTCGGCTTTTTTACCGTCGGCGTATTCTAACGCTTTTTTCATAACGTTATCGCAAAGCGTTTGCGGATTTTTTGCAGGCAGTCGGCGTAAGTAATCTATTAAATCGTTGGCGCAACCGAAAGCGTCCGACACGCCGTCGGTTACAAGCAAAATTATATCTCCGTCGTTAAGTTCGGCAGTGCATACCGAAGGTTTTAATTCGTCTAAAATGCCAAGCGGAAGGGTATTGCTTTCTACTATGCGTATTCCGTTTTGGCTTACTATAAAGCCGTACGGAGCGCCGTATTTAATAAAATCCGCAGTACAGTTTTTTAGGTCTATTACCGAAACGTCCAATGCGGTAAAATCGTCTTCGGCGGTAACGGACATAAGTTTGTTTACCGTGTCTAGTATAAGGTTGCTGTTCATACCCGCCTTATAAAAACTTTCTATTAAAGAAAGCGAAACCGAAGACAGTCGGTTGGCGTTTTCCCCGCTACCCATTCCGTCGGACAGTGCAACCAAAAACCTGTCGTCCGAAAGTCTTGTAACCGAATGGGTGTCTCCGCTGACGGGCGAGCCGTCTTTTCTGGCTTGAGAAATGCCGTACACGGCGTCGTAGTCGCACGCCCTGTTAAACGACAGGTAACATTTGTCGGCGCTTATTGTCGTTCTGTCGCTTAACCGCATATCCGCGCCTACCGTTTTACTTATAATTCGGCAAAGTTTGTCTTGGTCGAATTCGTTCATCGTAAGAATAACGCCCACCGTTACGCGGTTTTCTTCGCCGTAAATAAGCAGTTCGCTTACGCAAAAACCATCTTTAAACAGCTTGTCGGTTAAACTGCGTTCAAGCCTGCTTTGGTATTTAAGCGTTGCGCCCGATTCTAAAGCCAGCCCCCTTAAAATATCCGAAACGCCTTGTACTTCGTTGGCAATAAGCGTTCTGCCGTTTTCTATGTTTTGGTTTTCTATTAAGCGGTTTCTGTAATCTGCCAAAAGTTTGTTAAGTCCGTATAAAATATTGTTGGGGTGAATACATATTTCCGAAAGTTCTTTGGGTAAATCTATAAGCGAAAGTTTTCCTTTGGCAAAGCCCAGGTCTATAAGTTTGTGTAAACCGTTAAAGTCCGACGAGTACACGGCTTTGCATTTAGAACGGTTAGGGCAATCTTTACACGCGGTATTAAGTATTTCTTTATGTATTAAAGACTTTGCTTTGTCGGTGTCTAGCGTGCATTTTTTAAAGTTTATAAAGGCGTCCGACATTTCGCCGAACACTCCGCTTAATTGATACAGTCTGTTAGACAATAAAAGCCTGTTTCGGTTAATGGCAACTCTTGTCAGTTGTTTTTCGCGGAAGGTATAAAGTTTGTCTTTTAGTGACCTTAAAAGTTTTGTCGGTATAAAAAAGAATACCGTAACACCGCACAGAGTAGATAAAAAATCGCCCAATAAGTATCCGCCGTAAATACCGAAAAAACTTTCTGTTAAGTAGTCGCAAATTAAAACGGTAATTCCCGCAACGTGCCTAGAATAGGGCGTAAGACTTTCGGCTACCAAACCCAAAATCAAAAACGCCGAAGCGTAGTTGACATTAGAGTAGTATACCGAAAGGCTTATTCCGAGAGTTGCCGAAACTATTACGGCAAACCCTTTTTTGTATACAAAGGCGCACAGCAGTATTAAAAGCACCGAAACGCCCTTCCATATATACGGCGAAAAGGCATTAGACACGCCCAGCCCGAACAATACGGTTATTATGGCAACCGAAAAAAATTCGTCGTAGCCGAGTTTGTATTTAAGCCCTTTTTTAAGCACGGCGTTTATAAACACGTGGCAAACAAAAGTTAAAAGGGTGGTAATAACCGCGCACAGTATTACGGTTTCGGTACCTAACTTTTCGGAAGTGTCGCCTATCAGAGCAAAAACAAGCATACCCACCGCGCCAAGCAAAACGATTTCGTATTTAACGGAAACGGAAAACTTTTTGTATAACGCGTTTACTATTATAATAATCGCACACGAAATCGCACCCGAAAGTAACAGCCCCACCGCGCCCTGACATAAGAACGAAATTAAATACAAAAGCGAACAAATTACGGCGTTTAATCCGTTAAACGATGCCGATACGAGTAGCGCGAAAGAATAGGGCATAACTCTTTTTTGTAGGTTGTTCATTACGATTACCGAAATAAAAAACAGTAAGTATCTTAAAACCGTGGCATAATCCGGCGCAAACTTTTTGTGTTTCATAAAATCACCCGACAAAATATTTATGTGTAAACATTATAAAAAGACGCAACCGTCGGGTTTTATGTGTTTTTACCGAAAAAAGACGAAAAAGATAATAACGGTTAATTTTTACTTTTAATTGCCATAACCAAAACTTTTGTAAAATCGTTTTGAAAATAAAGCCGAATATAGTAAAATGTATATAGTAAAAAAAAATAAAACTTGTAAGGCGGTGTTTTTTATGATTAAAGTTGCAATCGTCGGTTTCGGCAATTTGGGTAAGGGCGTACTTCAAGCGCTTAAAAAAGCAAACGATATGTCTTTGGTCGGCATTTTTACCAAGCGCGACCCTAAAAGTTTAGACGCGACTGGCGTAAACGTATACGGCGTAGACGAACTTAATAAGTTTAAAGGTAAAATAGACGTGTTGTTTTTATGTGGCGGAAGCGCAACCGAACTTCCGCAAACCACGGCGGGCTATCTAAAAGATTTTAATACCGTAGACTCTTTTGATACTCACGCAAAAATTCCCGAATATTACCAAAAATTACAGGCGGTCGCAAAAGAAAACAATACCGTTTCGGCAATAAGCATAGGCTGGGACCCCGGTTTGTTTTCTATTGCAAGAATGTTGTTCGGCGCGGTTTTGCCCGACGGCGACGATTATACGTTTTGGGGCAAGGGCGTGTCGCAGGGGCATAGCAACGCAATAAGAAAAATCGACGGGGTGGTAAACGCAATTCAGTACACCGTTCCCAAAGAAAGCGCGTTGCAGTCGGTAAGAAGCGGTAACCGTCCGCAACTTAAAACGGGCGACAAACATTTAAGAGAATGTTACGTGGCGGTAAAAGATGGCGCAGACAAAAAAGAAATAGAAAGGCAAATAGTAACAATGCCCGATTACTTTGCCGATTATCAAACGGTGGTAAACTTCGTTTCGGAAGAAGAAGTCAAAAAAATGCAAGAAAATTTAGGACACGGCGGTTTCGTGTTGCGTTCGGGTAACACTACCGAAAAGAACAAAGATTTGTTGGAACTCTCTTTAAGTTTAGATTCTAATCCGGAGTTTACGGGTAGCGTTTTGGTCGCTTACGGCAGAGCGGTATATAAACTAAGCAAAGAAAACAAAAGCGGTGTGTATACGGTTTTCGATATTCCTATTAAATATCTTTCCGACAAAGACCCGCAAGACTTAATAAAAAATTTATTATAAGGTAAAATATGGCTAAAACCAAACGCAAAAAAAGAAAATCGAGCGCAGGCGCGGCGGTGTTTGCGATAATATTTATTCTGGTTCTTTTGGCAGGGTATTACTATTATAAGAATTATTATCAAAAAGATACCCCGCCCGTTCCGGTAGAAGGCGACCTGTCCTTTCATTTTATGATGCTCGGTAACGACCATTCGGGCGATTGCATTTACATAAAGGCAGGCGACAACGATATTTTAATAGACGCCGGTTCGGAAGCAAACAGCGTAGACGATATTAAAAGTTACGTAGACACCTATTGCGAAGACAATACGTTAGAGTACGTTATAGCCACTCACGGCGATTCCGACCACATTTCGGGCTTTGCCGGAACCACAAAAGAGAATAGCAGTATTTTTGATTTTTACGAGTGCGAAGTTATAATAGACTTTCCGCTTACCAACAAAAAGACTGCTACGTATAACAGATACGTAGAAAAACGCGACGCCGAAGTGCAGGCGGGCGCGCAACATTTTACCGCGTTAGAGTGTTACAACCAAAGTA
Source organism: uncultured Christensenella sp. (assembly GCA_964475885.1). Lineage (GTDB taxonomy): Bacteria > Bacillota > Clostridia > Christensenellales > Borkfalkiaceae > UBA1259. The sequence goes on along the minus strand of CAYYYD010000002.1, from coordinate 32,828 downwards.
AAGAAGGCGCTAAAAGGCAGTATCAACTAGGCGACGGTATTACCATGAATATCTTGTATAACTACTATTACGAGCATACTACTTCTAACGAAAACGATTATTCGGTGTGTATTATGTTTACGCACGGCGACAGAAACTTTTTGTTTACCGGCGATTTAGAAAAAAAGGGCGAAGAGTATTTGGTACAGTACAACGATTTACCCGAAGTAGATTTTTATAAGGCGGGGCATCACGGTTCTAAAACGGCAAGCAGTCTTAAATTGCTAGATGTTATAAAACCGGACATAGTGGTTATTCCGTGTTGTGCGGCAGAAAAAGATTACGGCGACGGGTACGGCTTTCCGCATAAAGAAGTTTTAGACAATTTGCATTTGTATACCGAAAAAATTTATGTGGTCAGCACTTGCGACCCCGAGTTGACTAACGGTGCCGAGTATGTGGGGCTTAACGGTAACATAGTGGTCGCTTCGGGGCAAACGGAAATAACGGTAAATTGTTCGGTAAGTAACGAAATACTAAAAAATACCGAATGGTACAAAAATCATCGCGCATAAAACTTAATAAACTTTTCGTTCGGCAAAAACGCGTTGCCGTAACGAAGCGACGTTGACGAATAAATCTTCTTGTATTACAGATAATACCTTTAACAGTTTATCTGACAAGGAGATTTTTTTATGTCAAACACGGGAATGGTTAGGCGCATAGACCACTTAGGCAGAATAGTTATTCCGAAAGAAATGAGAAAGACGCTTACGATTAGCGAAGGCGACCCCGTAGAAATCGGTATAGAAAACTTACGGCTTGTAATAAAAAAATATTCGCCCGTGCTATCCGTTAAAAATTCGGCGGAATACGTTGCGAAAAGTTTAAGCGACGTTACGGGTAAACCGTGCGTGGTTACGGATACCGATTCGGTGGTTTGCGCTTCTTTAAAAAAATTAAAGTTTTTAGAAAATAAAAAGTTGTCTAAAAAGCTAGTCGACTTTATTCGCAGGGGCGAAAGCGCAAGTTTTAAATCGGGCGAAAAAACGCCCGTACAGTTGACCGACGGGGAAACGTTAGATATAGAAAGTCAAATTATTTCGCCCGTAGTGTACGGAACGGACGTGTTCGGCGCAGTGGTGCTTATTAACGACGATGTAGATTTTGCTTTTTCGCAGTGCGACGTTAAAATGGCCGTTTTGGGTGCCAAGTTTTTAAGCGAACAGTTTAAGTTGTAATTAAAGTCGTGCCGTAGGTACGGCTTTAATTACATATGCAAACGACTAAAAAAAAGATTTTCCGCTCGGCTTTTACGCTGGGGCTAGGCACTTTTTTGGCAAAACTTTTGGGTGCGGTATACAGAATACCGCTTACCGCCATACTTACGCCGGCGGGGTTAGGGCTTTACCAAATGGTGTTTCCCGTTTACACCGTGCTTTTAGATTTTTCGGGCGCAGGCGTGCCTAACGCATTATCTAAAATAATCGCCAAAGAAACCGATACGCTAACCGCAAAAAAGTATCTTGGCGTAGCGCTTAAATGTTTGTCGGTTTTAGGTACTGTCGGGTTTTTGACAATGGCGTTTTTTTGTAAACCCTTTTCGGTAGCGCAGGGAAACGGCGAAGCATATCTCGGCTATTTATTTTTGTCGCCGTCGGTTTTGGCGGTAAGTTTAATTTCTTGTTTCAGGGGATATTTCCAGGGCAAAATGGATATGCGCCCCACGGCGGTTTCGCAGGTAACCGAGCAGGCAGTAAAACTTGTTTTCGGGCTATTTTTCGCTTACGTTTTTTTGCCGAGTATGGCGTTGTCGGTGGCAGGGGCAACGCTGGGCATTACTTTGTCTGAAGCGGTAGCGCTGGTATATTTGGTTTTAAGGTATAAAAAGTCGCAAGCAAAAACGCCGTTGTTCGTAAAAACCGACAAGGCGGAATTTTTTAGTATGGCGAAAAAGATTTTTTATATTGCCATACCCGTAACTTTAACGGGCATAGTTTTACCCCTTTCGCAGGTGGCGGACAGTTTTTTAACGCTGAATATATTAGGTGCATACCGTTCGGACGCAACCACGCTTTACGGAATACTTTCGGGCGTGGCGCTTACGGTAATACATCTTCCCGTCGCCGTTTGTTACGGAATATCTTCGGTAACCGTGCCTGCGGTGTCGGGCGCAAAAACCCGTTTAGACAAAAAAAAGAATGCAGTAAAAACGTTGGCGCTTACCTTTGCGGTGTCGGGGCTTGCCACCCTTTTTGTTTTTTTCTTTTCTGAAATTATAATTAAAATACTTTTCCCGTCGCTATCCGAAAGCGAGTTTATTCTTTCGTGTAATTTATTAAAACTGTGTTCGCCCATAGTATTGTTTTTGTCGGTGCTTCAAACGGAAAACGGCGTGTTTATAGGTATGGGAAAGCCTTATATACCAGTTATAAGCCTTTTGTCGGGCATTGCCGTTAAAACAATTACCGAAGTTTTGCTAATGAAAAACCCTTCGCTTAATATTTACGGCGGTGCTATCGGTTTAATCGCTTGCTATTTTTTCGCTTGTTTGGTAAACTTAGTAGTACTGATAACGATAAAGGTTAAGTATGATAGTAAAAAGCATAGACTTAAAGTCGGTTACAACTGAAAACAATATTTTTTTGGCGCCGATGGCGGGGTATACCGACTACGCCTTTCGTAAACTTTTAATCGAAACGGGGGTAGGGCTTACGTTTACCGAACTCGTTTCGGCAAAAGGAATTGTTTATAAAAACAAGGGCAACGCAGGGCTTTTGTATTGCGGTTCGGATACAGAAAAAACAGCGGTGCAGATTTTCGGAAGCGAGCCTTATTTTATGCGTAAAGCGTGCGAAAGCCAAGAACTAAGTCAATTTAAGGTAGTCGATATAAATATGGGCTGTCCCGTTCCTAAAATTTACAAAAACGGCGAAGGCAGTGCGCTTTTAAAAGACGTTCTGCTTGCCGAAAGCATTGTTAAAGAATGTGTAAAAAGCGGAAAGACGATTACCGTAAAAATTCGCACAGGCTTAAAGGAAGGCGACGACGTAGCGTCGGAATACGCCAAAATGGTAGAGCAGAGCGGAGCAAAACTTATAACCGTTCACGGCAGAGTAAGGGAAAAATACTATTCGGGCGAGCCCGATTTTAATGCAATAGAAAAGGCTAAAAAATCTGTTAGTATTCCCGTAATTGCAAACGGCGGAATTTTTACGGTAAAAGACGCCGACGATATGGTAAACAAAACGGGCGCCGACGGGGTTATGCTTGCGCGCGGGGCTATCGCCGACCCGTTTTTGGTTTGCAAACTTTTAAATAAACGACAGCCCTATTCGTTAAAAGAGTTTATGTTAAAACACGTTAGGCTACGCAGAGAGATTATGTCGGACAAAAGGGCTTCGGTAGAGTTTAGAAAATTCGTTCCTTACTACTTTAAGGGTATGCCCAATATGAAAGAATTAAAAACCAAACTGCTGTCTTGCGAAGACACCGAAACGATTTTAGAGTTGATAGACAAAAATTTTTAACAAAACACCGCCTGGCTAAATACAATGAATTGATGTCTTTTTTTCGGAGCGTGCTATGAAATTGTGTTTGGTAACGGCAGGAACTCTTAACGAAGTATGGCAAGAAAAACTTGCCGAACTCAACGGTCAAGAACTTATCGTTTTCGGGTTTAACGGCTTAGGGCTTGTAAGTTACAAAAAAGAACTCGGCGGGGAAACCGAGTACTTTCACGACCTTGCCAAGTTTTCTAAACAGATGTCGGCGGTGGTGATTTGCGGTTGCGATACGGATACGTACGGTGTGTTCAGACATTCCGTCGTCGTTGCCGAAAAGGGCAAAATTTTGGGCGTTTCCGATATGACTTATTCTTTCGACGACAGCGAGTTCGTGTCGGGTAGCGCGTTGCGTGTGTACGAAACGGGCGCCGGTAAAATAGGCGTAATAGTAGGCGAAGACCTTTTGTTTACCGAAACCGCCCGAATAATGGCTATGTGCGACGCCGACGTTATAGTATGCGTTATGAAAAAACTAGACGGGTTTATGCCCGAAATTATGCTGAGAGCCGGCGCCTATTCTAACGGCGTGCCAATGATACTTTGCGCCAAAAATTACGGGGCGGTGTCGGGGATTTCGGGAAGTATAAAAATAGCAAGCGGTTCGGATATGGTAAAATACAAATTAAAAGCCGAAAAAGATTTTCATTTAATAAGCGCCAGAAGGCGCGGTTTTTACAAAAACAATAAACTTTAATAAATATAAAGGAGAGAGTTATGGCATTTACGATAGTTTTGGTAGAGCCTGAAATACCGCAAAACGCAGGTAACATAAGCAGGACCTGTGCGGTTACGGGTTCTAAACTTATTTTCGTTCGTCCGCTCGGATTTGAAATTACGGACAAGCACTTAAAAAGGGCGGGGCTGGATTACTGGAAATACTTAGACATATCTTATTACGACAGTATAGAACAGGTAATGGACAAGTTTTATAATGGCAAAAACTTTCATTTTTTCTCTACAAAAGCCAAAAACGTTCATTCCGACGTAAAGTATAACGACGGCGACTTTTTGGTTTTCGGTAAAGAAACGAAAGGGCTTCCCGAAGACTTGTTAAAAAAGCATTACGACGAATGCGTAAGGCTTCCTATGATGGGAGATTTAAGGTCGCTTAACCTGTCTAACTCGGTATGCGTGGGCGTATACGAAGGTTTAAGACAGTTAGGTTACCCCGGTTTTAACACGCAGGGCTTTATTCCCGAAAGATAAATCTTTTAGTCGCCTTAGTAAAATTGTTTGACAAGGCTCTCGATTAAAGGTTAGAATATAAACGAAAAACGAAATATCGGATTTTTACCAAAGGGGAAACATTTTTTATGGAATTGGTTTGGAATCTCTTTTTTATGTTCGGCGGTGTCGCGGCGATAATGGTCGGCATGAAGTTTATGGGTGGCGGGCTTGAAAAGTTCGCCGGCAGTAAAATGAAAGTTATGCTCGGCAAAATTACCACCAACAGGTTCGCCGGCGTAGGCGTCGGGCTTGCGGTTACAAGTATAATTCAAAGTTCTACCGCAACTACCGTAATGCTCGTCGGGTTCGTCAACGTAGGGTTAATGACGCTAGAACAAGCGGCAAACGTTATTATGGGCGCCAACATAGGTACTACCGTTACCGCCCATATAGTTTCTTTGTCGGGCGCGGGCGGAAGCATAAACATAGGCGCTATTATATGTGTTTTGGGCTGCGTCGGCGTGTTTGTTTCTATGTTGGTTAAAAACGAAAAAGTCGCAACCGTGGGCAATATTTTGGGCGGATTGGGTATTTTGTTTATCGGACTAGAAGTCGTTTCTACCTACGCAAGCAAAATAATGCTAACGGCAGACGGTACTCCGCAACCCGTCGCTCAGGCGATTTTCCGTCAAGAACATTTTCCGTTATTGCTTGTTTTAATAGGTATAGTGCTAACGGCTTTGGTACATAGTTCGGCGGCGATTACAAGTTTGATGGTGTCGTTGGCAAGCATAGGCGTTTTGTCGTTTAACAACGCACTGTTCCTTGCGCTTGGTTCTAATATCGGTACATGCGTAACTTCGGTTATGTCGTCTATCGGAACAAACGTAAACGCCAGAAGAACGGCTATAATACACTTGCTGTTTAACACCATAGGTTGCGTTGTTTTTATAGTTCCGTTATGGATTTGGGGCAACGAAATAGCCGAAATTTTTTCGCTTATAACAAGCGACGTGGGTTGGCAGATTGCAATATTCCACACTATGTTCAATGTTATTACAACCGTTTTAATGCTTCCGTTCGTTAAGTGGTTCGTTAAACTCGTTTGTCTTATCATTCCCGATAAAGACGCCGAAATTAAAGATTCGGCTTTTACATATATAGACGAGCGTTTGTTCGAAACGCCTGCCGTTGCCGTCAGCAACACTAAATTGGAAATTATTAAAATGGCGAACATCGCCAGAGAGAATTTAAACCTTTCTATGAAAATGCTTTTCGACACCGAAGTCGAAGAGCAAGAAACGTTTAGAAACAACGAAAACAAACTTAACGCGCTAAACAGAAACATTACCGGTTATCTTACAAAACTTATCGGGCGAGACCTTTCGCTTAAAGACGACAAAAAAATAGGTTCTTATTATCATGTCGTTTCGGATATAGAAAGGGTGGGCGATTACGCCGAGAATATCGTAGAGTACACGGCAAGGCTAAAAAGCGAAGAACTGTCTTTATCCGAAGACGCCGTACACGAACTTAAAACGCTTTCTAAAACCATTAACGAATTGTTCGAAGTTTCCATTAAAGCGTTTAACGAAAGGGACGTTGCGTTGTTACCCGAAGTAGATAAATTAGAACAGTCGGTAGATAATTTCAGCGCGGAATTGGACGGCAGACATATCGAAAGATTAAAGAACGGTTCTTGCACGGCGCAAATAGGTTCTATTTACCTGCAAACCATATCTAATTTAGAAAGGGTTGCCGACCATATTACCAACGTAGCGTTCAGTATAAAAAAATATAGCGATTAAATATGCGTAAGTCCGCCGTTAAAATGTTTGACAAACGGCGGATTTATTTATATAATAGTCGAGAAAGCATAAAATAAATTCAATTTTTTTCGGAGGGTTTTTATGAACAAAAAATCAATAAGAGATATTGACGTCAAGGGCAAAAGGTGTTTGGTCAGGGTTGACTTTAACGTTCCTATGAAAGACGGCGTTATTACCGACGAAAACCGTATTAACGGCGCGCTTCCCACAATCAAATATCTTGTAGACAACGGTGCAAAGGTTATACTTTGCTCGCATATGGGCAAACCGCATAACATTTTTACCGAAGGTTTTTCTTTAACTAAAAAAGAAAAGAAAGCGGTAGACGCTCTTCCCGAAAACGAACGCGCTTCGGCAACCGCAGAATATCTTAAAAAAGCGTTAAAAGACAAAGAGAAGTTCACTTTAAGACCCGTTGCGGAAAAACTTTCCGAAAAATTGGGCAAGAAAGTAACTTTTGCCGAAGACGTAGTAGGCGCTTCTGCAGACAAGGCTGTCGCGTCGCTTAAAGACGGCGACATCGTTTTACTTGAAAACACTCGTTTCGAACAGGGCGAAGAAAAGAGAGACGAAGCGTTATGTAAAAAACTTGCAAGTTATTGCGATATTTATGTAAACGACGCTTTCGGTACCGCTCATCGTTCGCACGCTACCACCGCCGCAATCGCGGAATACGGTTTTGTAGATACGGCAGTTTGCGGTTTCCTTATCGAAAAAGAATTATCGGTTATGGCAGACGCATTAGAAAACCCCGTTCGTCCTTTCGTTGCTATTTTGGGCGGAGCAAAGGTCGCCGACAAATTAAAGGTTATAGAAAATCTTTTGGTAAAATGCGACACGCTTATTATAGGTGGCGGTATGGCGTTTACCTTCTTAAAGGCTAAGGGTTACGAAGTAGGCAACTCGCTAGTAGACGACGAACAAATCGAATACTGCAAAAATATGATTGCCAAGGCAGAACAACTTAACAAAAACCTATTGCTTCCCGTAGACGTAGTTACGGCTAAACAATTCCCCAATCCTATAGATGCCGAAATCTCGGTCAACGAATGTTCGATAGACAGTATTCCTGCCGACGAAATCGGGTTAGACATCGGTTCTAAAACGGCAGAAATTTACGCAGACGCGGTAAAGAACGCAAAAACGGTTATATGGAACGGTCCTATGGGCGTGTTCGAAAACCCCGTACTCGCAAAGGGTACTTTCGCAGTAGCAAAATCCCTTGCAGAAACAGACGCAACCACCATTATCGGCGGTGGAGATTCTGCGGCCGCAGTCGCTCAGTTAGGCTTTGCCGACAAAATGACTCATATTTCTACCGGTGGCGGTGCTTCGCTAGAACTTTTCGAAGGTAAAAAGTTACCCGGTATCGAATGTTTAAACGACAAAGACTAAAATGGTAACGGTTAAAAACAAGAACCTTAAAATCGCTTTGGCGATTTTGCTTATGGCTTGTTTGTGTATCGGCGTTTATTTAGAGTATGCAGGCGTTTTGACGGACGATTGGTTTTGGTTTATTTTAGTGGCAGAACTCTTGTTCGACGCAGATATAGTTCGTACGAAAAAGACTAAAAGAAACGCTTGGTTTTTAATAAACGCGCTAGGGGAGAACGAAATGTTAGAAGGAAGTCTTACCGGGTTACTCGGTAAAAACGTAGAAATAAGAACGCTCGACGATAACATTTCGGGCGTAGTAAAAAGCATAGACGGGGATTTTTTGATTTTAGAAAAAGACAGAAAAAAAGCCGTAGAAACTTTTTACGTAAACAAAAACACCGTAGAAACGGTAAAAATAGTAAAACAAAAATAATTTTAAACGGAGATAACGAAATGAGAAAACCTATTATTGCTGGCAACTGGAAAATGAATAAGACCGCCTCTCAGGCGGAAGCGCTTATCAACGAATTAAAACCCTTAGTGGCTAAATCTAAGCCCGAAGTCGTAATCTGTGTACCTTACACCGATTTATGGACTGCTAAAAAGTGTGTCAAAGGAACCAAAATAAAACTCGGCGCAGAAAACGTCGCATGGGCAGACAGCGGTGCTTTTACCGGTGAAATTTCTGCCGAAATGTTAAAGGAAATCGGCGTTGAATACGTAATTATCGGACACAGCGAAAGAAGACAGTATTTCGGCGAAACCGACGAAAGCGTTAATTTAAGACTTAAACAAGCAATCAAAAACGGCTTAAAGCCCATAGTTTGCGTAGGCGAAACTTTAACCGAACGCGAAAAGAACAGAACCAAAAAGGTATTAAAGAAACAAGTATTAGAAGGGTTTAAAGATATTACGGCAGAAGATTTTGCTTCTATCGTTATCGCATACGAACCCGTTTGGGCAATCGGTACGGGCAAAACCGCAACCGCCGAAGACGCTAACAAGACCATCGGCTTTATCAGAAGCCTTGTTAAAAAGACTTGGGGTGCGGAAGTCGCAAAGGCACTTCGTATTCAGTACGGCGGAAGTATGAAACCTTCTAACGCAAAAGAACTTATGGCAATGAGAAACATCGACGGCGGACTTATTGGCGGTGCTTCGTTAAAGGCAGAAGACTTTGCTTCTATCGTAAACTACAAAGGCTAATATTAAATAAAAATTATTAAAAGGCACAATTTTTTTGTGCCTTTTATTCGGGAAAGGAATATTATGAAAAAAAGACCTAATTGTATAATTATTATGGACGGTTACGGCTATAACGCCGAAACGGTCGGAAACGCCGTAAAGTCGGCAGACAGCGTAAACGTAAATCGCCTTATGAAAGAATACCCTTCGACCTACATCGGCGCAAGCGGTATGGATGTAGGGCTTCCCGACGGACAAATGGGTAACTCTGAAGTCGGGCATTTGAATATCGGCGCAGGCAGAATAGTTTATCAAGACTTAACCAAAATTACCAAAAGCATTACCGACGGCGATTTCTTTTCAAATAAAGCCTTGCTTAAAGCGGTCGACAACGCCGTAGAAAACGACAAAAAACTTCATCTTTACGGCTTGTTGTCTACCGGTGGCGTTCACTCGCATATCACTCACTTGTTTGCGCTTTTAGACCTTGCAAAGAAAAAAGGCGTTAAAGAAACGTATGTTCACTGCTTTTTAGACGGCAGAGATACTCCGCCTACTTCGGGCGCAGAGTATATGCAAGAACTTACAGATTATATAAACAAAATCGGTTACGGTAAAATCGCTTCGGTTTGCGGTAGATACTACGTTATGGACAGAGACAACAACTGGGACAGAACGTTAAAGGCTTACGATATGCTGACCGTCGGTGCGGAAAACATTGCTACCGACCCCGTTAAAGCAATACGCGACAGTTATTCGGCAGGCGTTACCGACGAGTTTATGCTTCCGACAAATATCGTAGAAAACGGAAAGCCCGTCGCTTTAATAGAAAAAGGCGACTCGGTTATATTTTTTAATTTCCGTCCGGACAGGGCAAGGCAAATTACACGCGCACTTTCGCAAGAAGAATTTACACCGTACGTCGATTCGGAAAAGGGCAAGCAAATGTACTTCGAGCGTAAAACGGGATTTTTGTCGCCCGTGTACACAGGCTTTGCCGTTTACGACGCAAGTTTTAAAAACGTAAACGTCGCATTCCCGCCCGAAGAAATTCAAAACACGTTACCGCAATATCTTGCAAAAAAGGGTATGACGCAGTTGCATATCGCCGAAACAGAAAAGTACGCGCACGTAACTTTCTTTTTTAACGCTAAACTAGAAGCGCCCGTAGACGGCGAAACCAGAATAGTTATACCTTCGCCCAAGGTTGCGACCTACGACCTAAAACCCGAAATGAGCGCTTACGAAGTTACCGAAAGGGCTATTAAAGAACTAGATACGGGTAAGTACGATGTTATGATTCTTAACTTCGCAAACTGCGATATGGTAGGGCATACGGGCGTTTTCGATGCGGCGGTAAAAGCCGTTAAGACGGTTGACGAATGCGTTAAAAAGGTTGTAGATAAAATTTTAGAACTTGGCGGTGTGGCGATTGTTACCGCAGACCACGGCAATGCCGACAAAATGGTAGACATCGACGGTTCGCCCTTTACCGCGCATACCACAAACCCCGTTCCGCTTATCGTTGTTGACCCCGCATTAAAAGGCAAAACGCTTAAAGACGACGGGAAGTTATGCGACATAGCGCCCACGCTTTTAGATTTGATGGGCTTAGAAATTCCCGAACAAATGACGGGAAAATCTTTGATTAAATAAAATTATAAAAGCAGTAACGCCCGTAAACGCCGTTATCGTTAAAGGGGTTGCGGTAAAACGATATACCGCCTTTTGGCGGTTAGACTAAACGCAAAGGTTAAAAATAACAAAAAAGTTATTTAAAACAGTTGAAAAAAACGCTTTTATGTGTTACAATAACCTACGTTAGACAAAAATAATGCAATTTATTGCTATTGGAGAATAAAATGAGTATGTTAAATATGCTTTTAGCAACAGGTGGCTTTTGGAACATATGGCCGGTTATTAAAATCGTTGCCTTGGTAGTTATGACGCTTTGCGCTTTATTTATTATTTGCGTAGTATTGTTTCAACCCGGTAACTCGCAGGGCGTAGGTGCTCTCGGCGGGCAAACGGAAACGTTTTTAGGTAAAAATAAAAGCAAGACTTTCGAACATAAAATGAAGAAACTTACCGTAATCAGCGGTATCGTTTTTGCGGTTTTGTGTATAGCGTTTGCGGTTGTCGCAATGCTTGCAAGTCTTTAATTTTTTTAAGTTTACGAACGGCGTTTCCTTATCGGATACGTCGTTTTTTATTTTATATGAAAAGAGAAATTATAAAAGGAACAATTCAGGGTAACGAACGCGGATACGGGTTTTTGATTGCCGAAAACAAACAAGTCGACTATTTTATTTCGCACGGCGATTTAAGGGGCGCACAGCACGGCGACACGGTTTTGTGCGAAGCGACTTCGGGTACGGGCGCAAGAACAACCGCAAGGGTACTTAAAATATTAGAACGCGGAGTAAAATCGTTGGTAGGTACATACCGTACTTCACGCTCGGGCGGTTTCGTGGTGCCCGACGATAAGCGTTATTTTACAGATATATTCATTCGTCAGGGCAGTGGCACAAAGTCGAAAAACGGAGATAAGGTTATCTGCAAAATTTTGGCGTACCCCAAAAAACTAAGCCCCGAAGGGATAGTTACAAAGGTTTTAGGCAAAAGTTTTTCTAAATCTGCCGAACTAAAATCTATACTATTTAACTATCGCTTACCCGAAGGGTTTTCTGACGAAGTAACTGCTTTTTCGGAAAGACTTTCTGAAGTCGGCGAAAACGACATAAAGGGCAGACTTGACTTGCGTAACACCGTTTGCTTTACCGTTGACGGCGAAGATTCTAAGGATTTCGACGACGCCGTGTCCATAGAAAAAACACAAGACGGAAATTATGTTTTGGGCGTTCATATCGCCGACGTAACGCATTACGTAAGGCAGGGCGACGTTATAGACAAAGAAGCCTTTTCGCGTGCAACCAGCGTGTATTTCCCCGAAAGCGTAATTCCTATGCTACCCGAACATTTGTCTAACGACTTGTGTTCGCTAAAAGAAAATACCGACAGACTTACTCTGTCGTGCATAATGACGGTAAACGACAAAGGGAAGGTTTTAGATTATCAAATACGAGAGTCGGTTATTAAAAGCAAGAAAAGGCTTACTTATTCTGTCGTTCAAAAAATTTTAGACGGCGACAAGAGTTTGCGCAAGCGTTACGAAGACGTGTGCGACAGCCTTTTAGTTATGGGCGAACTGCGTGGAATTCTGCAAGAAAAAAGGCGTAAAGAAGGTAGCGTGGATTTAGACGTTAAAGAAAGCGTTATAGTAGTAGACGCAAACGGAAAAATCGATGTAAGCGCGCAAGAATCGGACAGGGCGCACAATTTAATAGAAGAGTTTATGATTTTGGCAAACACCACCGTTGCGGAGTTTGCGTATTATTCGGAACTTCCTTTTATTTACCGCGTACACGAAAAGCCCGACCAAGAAAAGCTTAAAGACTTTTACGCTTTTTTAGAAGGGTTGGGCGTAAAGGTAAAGCGTAAAAAAGAGCAGGTATACCCAAAAGACTTTCAGTTAATACTAGACGACGTTAAAGAAAAAGACTATTTCGTTACCGTAAACAGGGTAATGCTTAGGTCTATGCAAAAAGCCAAGTATTTAGAAAAGAACAGCGGTCACTTCGGGCTTGCGCTTAAAAACTACTGCCACTTTACTTCACCCATAAGGCGCTACCCAGACCTAATAGTGCATAGAATTTTAAAAGACTTTATAAAAGGCGATACTGGTATTTACGATAAGTATTCTGATTTCGTCGTTCGCGCTTCGGCGCAGTCTTCCGAAAAAGAAAGAAACGCAATCGAAGTAGAACGCGCGGTAGACGACTACTATAAAATGCTGTATATAAAAGACTATATAGGTCAAGAGTTCGAAGCGACGATAAGCGGAGTAACGCAGTTCGGCGTGTTTGCCGAACTCGACAACGGTATAGAAGGGTTAATAAAACTAGAAAACCTGTCGGGCGAAGGGTATACATTTAATAAAAAGACGTACACGCTTACCGACGGAGACAAAACGTTTAGACTGGGCAACAGAATAAAGATAGCCGTTGTCGGCGTAGATACGGCTTGCAGACGCGCTGAATTTTTGTTATGCGAATAAAAAAAATCAGTTGCAATGGGGTTATTAAAGTAGTATAATAATTTTTAAAGAAAATGGAAGAAAAAGTAATTTGCGTAAACAAATCCGCCACGCACGAATACTTCGTGTTAGACCGCATAGAAGCAGGCATCGTTTTAGACGGTGGCGAAGTTAAATCGGTAAGGCTTAAAAACGTCAATTTAAAAGATAGTTTTTGTTTGGTGTCTTCGGGCGAGTTATTCGTTAAAAATATGCACATAGCGACCTACGACAAGGCGGGCGCGTTCAATACCAAAAATGCTAAACGCGACAGAAAACTTTTAGTTCATAAATCGGAACTTGTTAAACTGTCGTCTAAGGTAAACCAAAAAGGGCTTACGCTTGTTCCGTTAAAACTTTATTTTAAAGACGCGCTTATTAAAATGGAGCTGGGGCTTTGCCAGGGCAAGCACGTTTACGACAAGAAAAAGACGACTATGGAAAACGATATTAAACGCCAAACAGAGCGTGAAATAAAAAATTATAAGTAGAAAAGGAGACAGATATGAGCAAGAAAAGACTTGAAACGATTTGTGTTCAGGGCGGTTATACCCCCAAGAACGGCGAACCAAGACAAATTCCTATTTATCAAAGCACCACGTTTAAGTACGATACCAGCGAAGATATGGGTAAACTTTTCGATTTAGAAGCAAGCGGTTATTTTTATACCAGACTTCAAAACCCTACTAACGACTACGTTGCCACACGTTTGGCTCAACTAGAAGGCGGTTCGGCAGGTATGCTTACTTCGTCGGGGCAGGCGGCAAACTTTTATGCGATTTTTAACATTGCCAACTGCGGAGACCATGTTATAGCAAGTTCTACCATTTACGGCGGAACGTTTAATCTTTTTGCCGTTACGATGAAAAAGATGGGTATAGATTTTACCTTCGTTTCTCCCGATAGTACCGAAGAAGAATTAGATAAATATTTCAGACCTAACACTAAGGCGGTTTTCGGCGAAACGATTGCAAACCCCGCTTGTTCTGTTTTAGACATAGAACTTTTTGCTAAGGTCGCGCATAAGCACGGCGTTCCGTTGATAGTAGACAATACTTTTGCTACGCCTATAAATTGCAGACCTATCGAATGGGGTGCAGACATAGTAACGCATTCTACCACCAAGTACATAGACGGGCACGGCTCGGGTGTAGGCGGTGCCATAATAGACTCGGGTAAATTCGATTGGAAAAAGTATGCCGACAAGTACCCCGGACTTTGCACGCCCGACGACAGTTATCACGGTATAGTTTATGTAGACAAGTTCGGTTTAGAAGGCGCTTACATAACTAAGGCTACTGCCCAGTTAATGAGAGATTTCGGTTCTATCCAATCTCCGCAAAACGCTTATTACGTAAACTTAGGTCTAGAAAGTTTGCACGTAAGAATGCCACGCCACTGCGAAAATGCACAAAAGGTAGCAGAATTTTTGAATTCGCACGAAAAGGTAGATTGGGTTAGGTATTGCGGACTTCCCACAGACAAATACTATACGCTAGGTCAAAAGTACCTTCCTAACGGCTCTTGCGGTGTATTGGCTTTTTCGCTTAAAGGCACGAGAAAAGACGCCGAAAAGTTTATGAAAAACTTAAAGGTTGCCGCAATAGAAACGCACGTTGCCGACGCGCGCACCTGCTGTTTGCATCCTGCAAGCGCAACGCACCGTCAAATGACCGACGAACAACTTACCGCCGCAGGCATTACGCCCACGCTTATTAGGTATTCTTGCGGTATAGAGTCGGCAGACGACTTGATAGAAGACTTAAAACAAGCACTAGAAAACATTTAATTTAACGGAGAAACACTATGCCCATCATTGTACCCAAAGACATACCGGCAGTAAAAACTTTGCAATCGGAAAACATTTTCGTTATGACGGATAAGCGTGCAAAAATGCAAGACATTCGTCCGCTAGAAATTGCAATCGTAAACCTTATGCCGACCAAAATAGTTACCGAAACGCAGTTAATGAGATTGCTTTCCAATTCTCCTTTGCAGGTCAACATTACGCTTGTCAGCACGGAAACGTACGTGGGCAAAAACACTTCGTTAGAACATTTAGAAAAATTCTACAAAACTTTTTCGGACATTAAAAATATGAAGTTCGACGGTATGATTGTTACCGGCGCACCCGTAGAAGAAAAAGAGTTTTCTGAAATTAAGTATTGGGCAGAACTAGAAGATATTTTCGAGTTTGCAAAAACCAACGTTACCAGCACGATATTTATATGCTGGGGCGCTCAGGCAGGGCTTCATTACTATTACGGTATAGAAAAGCATAAACTAGAAAAAAAACTGTTCGGCGTATACAAGCACAAAACTCTGGTGCCGTACGAAAGGCTTTTAAAGGGTATCGACGACAGGTTTTATATGCCACATTCCAGACATACCACCGTGTATACCGAAGACATAAAGGCTTGCAAAGACTTGGTTCTTATCGCTTCTTCTAAAGAAGCCGGAGCAGGAATTATCCGTTCTAAAGACAATAAATTTATTTTTATAACGGGGCATGCGGAATACGACAGAGAAACGTTAGAAGTAGAATATTTAAGAGATTTAAACAAAGGCTTAAAAATCGACCCGCCGGAAAACTATTATGTAAACGGCACCGGCGGAGAGATTAAAATGAGTTGGTCGTCTACGGCAAACCTTATTTATATGAATTGGCTTAACCACTACGTATATCAGGAAACGCCTTACGACATAGACAGCGTAAAATAAAAAGGGCTTAAAGCCCTTTATACGGGGACGATTCAGTTTCGATTGGGCGTACTCGGTAAGATATAAGCATACCGAAGTTCCGGCTTCGTTAAAACGGAAACATTAAATTTAAATGCTAACAATCAACAAGTAGCATTCGCCGCTTAGTTTAGGCGAACGTCCTGCCTTTTTTCGCCCGTCGGGAAAGGATAGGGCGTCAATCAGACGGGGAACTGTTACCGCCGTGTGGACGTGCGACAGTAACGGAATTTAACGTTTATGGGTAAAATATAGGTTGCCGACAGCCGTGTTTTTCCCGAGAATAATTATCGGATAAGTATGTAGAAGGTTTTATCGTGGCGTTCAAGACCGGAGTGCAAATCTCCGCGTCTCCACCAAAAACTCTCGGTAGCACGGCTACCGAGTTTTTTTAAAGTAATAAGTAATAATGAATGGTTGAAACCGAATAAATCCGCACCGATACGGTGCGGATTTGGATTTTTAAAAGATATTTCCTAACGACTTAAAGCACAGTTTTAGTTTTTTTTGCAATTCGAAAGGCGTTTCTTTTCCGCCGTTTTGTATCCAACAAACTATAAAGGCGCAAGTGCAGGCGGTAAGCGTTGCCGTCATATACGACAGTTCGTCGGGCGTAAGGTTAGGAAAAAAGTATTCGTGCCCTAATTTAAAAAACTTTTTGTGGGCGTTATGTAAAAAATCTATTCTGTTGCTTTGAATAATTGCGGTAAGCAGGGCTTTGTTTTGCATACACTTTTCTATAAAACACAAGGTCGTTTTATCGGCGGTAGGGTAAGGTATTTCGGTAATTTCTTTGCCTGCTTCTATAAACACTTTGTCGCATAAATACGACAGTACGTCGGCAGTATTGTCGAACAGTCTGTAAAACGTGGCTCTGCCCGTATTGGATTTTTTTTGAATATCGGTAACGGTTACGTCTGCAAACTTTTTGTGCTTTAAGCATTCGCTTAAAGCCGTGCAAATTTTATCTGCCGAACGGTAAGCCCGTTTGTCGTTGGGGATATGATACATAAATACTCCTTTATGTTCTATAAAACAAATTCGTGTTACGAAACGATTGTATCATAAAACGGTAAAATGATACAATTAAAAAAAGGAGAAAATTATGAATTTTATTTATTGGTTTGTCGGTTCGGGCTGGCTTTATTTAATAGCGATTATAGGTATTATACTCGGTGTCGTGCTTGTTAAGGGTTGGCAAAAGTACGATTGCTTGGAGCGGTTGGGGATTATTGCTATTATAGTTTTGGTTTTGCACGTTTACGAAGAATGGGTTTTGCCGGGCGGATTTCATTATATATATAATCTTAATTCGCAAAGCCCCAGCAATTATCCTATGAACCAACTTACCGATATGATTACCAATTTGGGCGGTGTGTTGCTTGGCGTGGCTGTGTTAAGGTTTTGGAAATTCGGCAAAGGTTCGGGTATTGCCATAGGGTTGTTTAGTCTGTTCGAAGCGGTAATACACGTGGTGCTTGCAAGTAAATCGCTTAACGCTTTTTCGTCTGTCGGACAAACGTCGTTTTACGCACCGGGGCTTAATACGGCACTGTTCGGTTTTTTGCCCGTGTTTATAGGGTACGTAATTGCGTTCGTTAAAGACCGACCTAATATAAAACAAATACTCGGCGGAATACTGTCGCTGGTTTTATTGTCTTTTTTGTTTGTAAACCTTCCCGAAATGATTTTTAAAAACGAAAATTCTAAATTCGTTTTTGCAAACCACGGGTATTACGACAAATTTTTAAACGGCACGGCACAAACGGGAATAAGTGGCGGAACGGTTGCAAGTCTTGTTATTTTGGGGCTAACGGCGGTTTGTTTGATTGTGGGTTGCGTGTACTGTTTTGCGATAAAGAAAAAAAGTTTTTCGGATATAAAACGGTATCTTTCGGAAAAACTCAAATAAAACTATAAAAATGTAAAAAGGGTTCTAGGTTAAGAACCCTTTTTAATGTTCGTTTTAAAGAATAACAATATTTACGCACCCGTTTGACAAGCGTAAAAAAAAGGTATAAAATGTAAACCGATATGAAAATAGTTATTCTTGGCGTCGGCAAGGTCGGTGATACGCTGGTTGCAAACCTTTCAAACGAAAATCACGATATAGTCGTTGTCGACCAAAATTCCGAAACAGTAAACAAAATAGTAAACCGTTACGACGTAAAGGGTATTGTGGGTAGCGGAATAGAGCGAAACGTTTTATTAGACGCCGAAGTGTCGGGCGCAAATCTGTTTATTGCCTGTACTTCTCGCGACGAAATAAACGTTTTAACTTGCGTGTTGGCAAAAAAACTCGGTGCCGAACGTACCGTTGCCAGAGTTCGCGACCCCGAACTGTTTAAAGAAATAGGCAATATGAGAGATGTGTTCGGGCTAGATTTAGTGTTTAACCCTGAATACCGCACGGCGGTGGAAATATCGCAGATACTTAAATTCCCGTCGGCAAAAAATGTAGAAAGTTTTGCTAACGGCAGGGCGTTGATGATAGAGTTTCCTATACTAAAAGGTAACCCCATTATAGGTAAATCGCTTGTAGAAGTCGCTTCTTACGGCTACAAAATTTTGTTTGCCATGGTAGAACGCGGAGAACAGGTAATTATTCCGCGCGGAGATTACGTCGTAAAAGAAAATGACAACGTGCATATAATAGCGACCGAGTCGGAAATGATTGCTTTTTGTAAAAAACTTAAAATTTTTAAACCGCGTTCTAGGTCGGTGTTTATTATAGGTGGCGGTAGGGTTGCGTATTACCTTGCAAAAGAACTTACAAAAGCGGGCGCTTCGGTAAAGATTATGGAGCACGATAAAGACAAATGCAAGGCTTTATCGGAATCGCTTAATTCGGTAGACGTGGTTTTCGGCGACGCAACCGACCAAACCAGTTTAGACGAAGAAAATTTAAAGGGTGCCGACGCTTGCGTATTGCTTACCGGTTCTGACGAAACGAACGTTATCGTGTCGCTTTACGCTATTTCTAAAAAAGTGCCTAAGGTAATTACCAAGGTGGTAAGCCAAAACGTTTTAGATATGGTAGAACAGTTGGGGCTAGACAGCGTGGTGTCGCCCAAAAACGTAATTGCCAGCCACATATTAAAGTACGTTCGCGCAAATCAGGTGTTTGTAAGCGACGTTATAAACAATCTGTATAAACTAAACGATAAAGCCGAAGCGACGGAATTTACCGTAAACGAAAGTTTTTCGCATAAAAACGTAAAACTTAAAGACCTAAAACTAAAAAACAATACCCTTATCGGCGGTGTGGTTAGGGGAAACGAGTTTATTCTTCCTAGCGGAGATACCGAATTTTACGCAGGCGATAGGGTAATAGTGGTAACTGCCAAAAATCAAATCAGCGAGTTTTCGGAGATTTTTAAATAGTGAATTATAAAATGCTTTTCAACATAATAGGAAAGGCTATGCTGGTAGGCGCGGTTTGTATGCTTTTACCTATGCTGGTCGGTTTCTGTTACGGAGAATACAACGTAACGGCGTACTTGGTACCCGTTGCTATATTATGCGCGATAGGTGTGCCTTGTTCGTTTATAAAACCGCGCGAAACTTCTATTTACGCAAAAGAAGGGTTTGTAATAGTTGCGTTTTGCTGGATTATTTTGTCGCTTGTAGGGGCGTTGCCCTTTGTTATAAGCGGTGCTATACCTAATTATATAGACGCCGTGTTCGAAACGGTGTCGGGTTTTACCACGACGGGCGCAACCGTTATTCCGGCAGACAGAATAGACACCTTGTATTTAACCGATAAAGGAATACTTTTTTGGCGTTCGTTTACGCATTTTATAGGCGGTATGGGTGTGTTGGTATTCGTATTGGCGCTTTTTCCCGCTTACGGCGAAGGCGCTATGCACGTGTATCGTGCGGAATCGCCCGGACCTAACGCTTCTAAATTCGTAAGCAAAATGAAGCATACGGCTATAATTCTTTACGCTATTTATTCGGTTATGACCGTTATTTTAACGGTGCTTTTACTGTTTAGCGGTATGGGTGTGTACGACAGCGTTTTAACGGCGTTTTCTACCGCAGGCACGGGCGGGTTTGCTCCGCACGGCAAAAGCATTGCCTACTACGACAGCGCTTACGTAGAAATGGTAGTGGCGATATTTATGTTTTTGTTCGGAATAAATTTTAATATTTACTACTTTATTCTTGTCGGAAACGTAACTAAAATTTTTAAAAACGAAGAACTCAGGGCGTACTTTATTATCGTTTTGGTTGCGATAGTTATTATTACAGTAAATATTTTAGGCGTTACCGTAGACTTTGCGCAGGCGTTAAGATACTCTGTGTTTCAGGTAACTTCGGTTATTTCGACTACTGGTTTTATTACCTACGACTATACGATGTGGCCGTCGCTTTCTCAGGCGGTTATAATGTTTATTATGATTGTCGGCGCATGCGGTGGCTCTACTGGTGGCGGTGTTAAAGTTTCCAGATTAGTTATTTTATGGAAGTCGGGTTCTTCCGACCTGAAAAAAATGGTGCACCCCCGTGCGGTTTTAACCAAAAAACTCGACGGCGAAATAATCTCGTCCGAAACCGAACGCAACGTAAAAACGTTTATGGTGTTGTGGCTGGGGTTGATAATTTTGTCTACGCTTCTTTTATGTTTAGACGGGTTTGCTTCTAACGATTTGTTTACGCATATATCGGCTTCGGTAACTTGCTTTACCAATACCGGTCCGGGCTTTAACCTTGTGGGGCCGTCGTTCGACTTTTCGGGGTACAACGGTTTTTCTAAATCGGTTTTGTCGGTAATGATGCTTGCGGGTCGATTGGAAATTTTTCCGATTTTAATTCTTTTTAACCCCAGAACGTGGAGAAAAAGTAAGTAGCGTACAAAGTAAACGGTATATAAATAAGTAAAAAGGGTAAAATTAAAGCGTTTTAACGGCGCTTTAATTTTTTTTAAAATTTTTTTAAAAAACAGTTGACAAATAAAATTTGCGATGTATAATATAATTAGCAGTCGGGAAGAGAGAGTGCTAACAATTAATCAAAACGAGTGCTAAAATTTTTCGGTAAAGGAGAGTTTGATATGAAAAGTTTTTTTACCGACAGGTGGCGACGGCAGACCGTAAGCGATAAAAACAATATAGACTAAAAAAAACAAAAAAAATATAAAAGGAGAATTTATTATGAAACACTATTTAACAGGCAGAAACAACGACTTTTTCGGAAACAGTTTATTCGACGGATTTTTCGATGACTTTTTTGCGCCGACAATGTACCGTAAAGGTTTTTCGGAAATGAAAACGGATATAAAAGAAACTAACGACGGGTACTCTTTATCGGTAGATATGCCCGGTTTCGAAAAGAACGACATTAACTTGTCGTTAAAAGACGGTTATCTTACCGTTTCGGCAAACAGAGAAGAAAAGGATACCGAAGACTCTTACGTTAAAAGAGAAAGAAGTATGACTTGTTCTAGAAGTTACTACGTAGGTAAAGAAGTAACCGAAGACGACGTAAAGGCAAAATATTTAAACGGTACGCTTAAAATAGAAGTACCAAAAAAGCAGAATAAAGAGATAGAAAGCAAAAACATTCGCATAGATTAAACCTTCTTTCCCTTAAAAATACCGTCGCTAAATACGGCGGTATTTTTTTGTAAAACGTTAATATATTAGATTTAATTCAATTTTATTTTAAGGTTATTTGTGTTAGAATGGTAGCGTAAAGGAGATTAGATATGGCAAAGCAAAAAATCAACAACGAAAGCGCATTAAAATTGGTCGATATTGTTAAGGTGTACGGAAACGGAGAAAACACCGTTCCCGCCCTAAAAGGCGTAAACCTGTCTTTTAGAAAAAACGAATTCGTTTCTATTTTGGGTGCGTCCGGTTGCGGTAAGACGACTATGCTTAATATCATAGGCGGACTTGACAGGTATACTTCGGGCGACCTTATTATAAACGGAGTGTCTACCAAAGAGTATAAAGACGGCGATTGGGACGTATACCGTAATCACAGAATAGGTTTTGTTTTTCAGTCGTATAACCTTATTCCGCATCAGTCGGTTTTAGGAAACGTAGAACTTGCGTTGACGCTTGCGGGTATTTCTAAAGAAGAACGCAGAAGGCGTGCCGAAGAAACGCTTAAACGCGTGGGGTTAGAAAAAGAAATGAACAAGCGCCCCAACCAACTTTCGGGCGGACAGATGCAAAGGGTTGCCATTGCCAGAGCGTTGGTAAATAACCCCGAAATTCTTTTAGCCGACGAACCGACGGGCGCGCTCGATTCTAACACAAGCGTTCAGATAATGGAACTGATACGCGAAATCGCAGGCGAGCGTTTGGTAATTATGGTTACGCATAACCCCGAGCTTGCCGAAAAGTATTCTACCAGAATAGTAAAACTTCACGACGGGTTGGTCGTATCGGACAGCAACCCATTCGAAGAAAGCGTAGCACCGCAAGAAGTCGGGCAAGAAAAACCCAAAAAACGTCGTTTGTTCGGGCGACGCAAAAAAGACAAAACGTCTATGAGTTTTAAGACGGCGTTAGGTTTAAGCGGAAGAAACCTTCTTGCTAAAAAGGGAAGAACCGCCATTACTAGTTTTGCCGGCAGTATAGGTATTATAAGCGTTTGTCTTGTTCTTGCGCTTTCTAACGGGTTTAATAATTACATACTTAAAACAGAAGAAGATATGCTTTCTTACTATCCGCTAGAAGTTCAAGAAACAACCATAGATATGACTTCGGTTATGCAGGGTATGACTTCGGCAAAAGATATGCCCGATTTAAGTCAGTTAGAAAACAAAGCGTACGTCAATTCTTTTTTAACCAACATAGCGCAGGGTATGACCGTTACTAACGATTTAAGCGACGAGTACCTTGCTTATGTAGAAAAAATGAATACCGAATACGGGTACACCACGGCAATTTCTTACGGCACGGGTATGAACCTTTCTAACACGCTTTTTACAAATGTAGATATGAAAGACGGGCAAGCGACCTATTCGTTGTCTTCGTTAAAAGCGTATTACACCGAACTTTTAGGAAACCAGAAAGAAGAATACGCTAAACTTGCGCCTATGGTAGATTATTTGGGCGCAATATACGGTAAAATACCCGGCACTAGAAATCTCGACGCCGAAAACTTGGGCGAGTACGTTTTGTCGCAGTACGAAAAGGCAAGCGAAAACAGTACCTTTCCGACCAAAGTCAATCAGGCTATATTAGTTATAGGTCAAAACAACGACATTACCGACCTGACTTTGGCGCAGTTGGGTATTATGCCCGAACAACAGTTTTTAGATTTGTTTCCCGAAACGACTTCCGAGCAACAATCGGAAGACGAAGCAGGGTATCAGACGATTTCCTTCGAAAACATTATAGGTAAAAAGTATTACCTTTACTATAACGATTCGGTGTACACCGAAAACACAGACCCGACCGCCGAATATATGTTTAATTACACGGGTAAAAACCCTGCGAAGACCGACGGTATAGAAATAGAGATAGTTGGTGTTTACCGCTTAAAAGCCGACAGAACTTACGGTTGTTTAAGTAGCGGTTTGTATTTTACCGAAAAACTTGCAGAAGACTACTTGGCGGTCAATATGAATTCTAACATTTCAAAAGCCATACGTAAACAAAGCGAAGTTTCTGACCGACTGGTAACCTTGTCTACGCAACTGCAAGAACTTACGCCCGGCAGTCAGGAATATAACGAAAAATACGCCGAACTAGGTGCGTTTATGTCTAACCCCGAAACGGCAAAATACTTTAAGCGCGCAAGCAAAACGCTAGACTCTTATTATATAGAAAGCGAAGCGAGCGGAGTTTCCAGATATATTCTTTACGGCGATACGGCTTTGCGTTCGGTAGGCGGTAAAGATACGGTAAACTCTATTAAAATTTACACCGACACTTTCGAAAACAAAGAAAACATTCTTGCGCATTTAGACGCATGGAACGATTCTCACGAAAAGGCAACGCAGGTAAGATATACCGATACGGTAGGTATGATGATGAGTATGATGCAAACGATGTTAGACGCCATTACCTACGTTTTGGTAGCGTTTACTTCTATTTCGCTTATCGTTTCTTCGGTAATGATAGGAATAATTACCTATGTATCCGTAGTAGAACGCACCAAAGAAATAGGCGTTTTGCGTGCGATAGGCGCAAGAAAGCGCGACATAAAAAACCTGTTCAACGCAGAAACGTTTATTATCGGTTTGGCTTCGGGCGCGTTGGGTGTAGGCGTAAGTTATTTGCTTTCGGTATTTATAAATTTAATACTTAAATCTTTAACCGGTATAGGAACGCTTGCGTCGTTACCCGTAACGAGTGCGCTTATAATGGTTGCGGTAAGCGTTGCGCTGACCTTAATAAGCGGTCTTATCCCCGCGCGTTCCGCCGCAAAAAAAGACCCCGTGGTCGCTTTAAGAACCGAATAAGGCCGACAAAAATTATAAAAACGAACAGAATTTAAAAAAAACGTCTTTTTTCTATTGAAATTAAAGTTATACTGTGTTATAATCTAAAAAGAATAAATGCAAGGGAAAGATGTTAATGGCAAACGAAAAAGAAAACGTTGTTAAAAACGAAAAAGAAATAAGCATCGCCGAATTATGGTACGTGTTCTGCAAACACATTTTGTGGGAAGCCGTAATTTTCGTTGTGATTTTGGGTATCGGTTTAGCGGTAGCGCTTACTTCTAACGAGTACTATGTGGCAAGGGCAAGCGTAATAGTTAAGGCAAGCCTTAATACTTCGACAGACCAGTCTTATAACGACACGCCTTTGTCTCAACAGCAAGTCGTTTTGGTTTGCGACGTATTAAAGAACGAGTTCTTTTTAGACCGCGTTCAAGCGACCTTAGAAGGGGAAGGCAAAACCGTTTCGGCAAATAAACTGACCACTTCTTATAACGAAGATTCGCTTTTAATAAATTTGACTTATCAAGATTCCGAAGCGAGTTCGGCAAAAGAAAAACTTACGGCTATCATAAACGGAATAGCGGATTTTTCAAAAGAACAAAACGACGAGTTTTTAAATAAGTATTTTGCGGCAGACGTAGAAGTCGTGCCCATTACCGACGCGGAAGACAAGGTTAATCCCAAGGTTTCGTCGCAAAGCGACAAGGTTAAAATTACCGTTATCGCAGGGGTGTTGGGCGTAGTTGCCGTACTCGTTTACGCTTTCTGTATGTTATTCTTCGGCGACAAAGTAAGTTCCGAAGAAAAACTAGAAAAGATTACGGGCAAAAAGAACTTTATAGTAATAAACGAAAAGAAGGCTTCTAGAAAGAGCAAAAAAGAGAAGGGCGTTTCTACTAACGAGTTTATAGAAATGCGACTAGATAAACTTGCCGATTCGCTTATATATTTACAAGACGGCGAAAAGAACAAGGTTTATCAGGTACAGTCTACCACCAGCAAAGAAGGTAAAACCACGGTTGCAATAAACCTTGCGCTTACGCTTGGTTTAAGTAACAGAAAAACGCTTGTTATCGACTGTGATTTCTCGCACCCGAGCATACACCGTGCCCTTCAACTTTCTAAGAAAACGGGTATTACCGATTACTTTAAGGGCGAACTCGATTTCGACGGTATGCTTAAAAAGACAAGCAACGCCAATGTAGACGTTATTACTTGCGGAGACCAGATTACCGACCACACGATATTCTTTACGTCCGACAAGTTTAAGAGTATATTGGCAGAAGCAAGGCGTAAATACGATTTCGTTATTTTAGACTGTGCGCCCGTAAAAATGCTTTCGGACTATATTAACGTTTCTCCGCTCGTAGACGCAACGCTTTTGGTTGTAGAAAGCGACACTATCAGTACCAGAGAACTTACTTATGTGGTCAACGAACTTAATTCTTGCGAAGCAAACGTTGTGGGAACGGTACTCAATTTCAGTTCGGTGCCTTCTCAGAAAAAGTATTATTATTACTATCACCGTAAAAACGCAGAAGAACAGACCGAAGAACAGCAGATTTAACAGAACGATTAGTATAATCGAAAACCCTATCTTATCGGATAGGGTTTTATTTTTATTTTCCGTTTTTCTTTTAACAGTATTTCGCGGTAACAACTTTTCCATAACTCGTCAAACTGTCGCTGGTCGGTTTGGTTTAGCAGGTTCACCTTTACCGCCGTATCGGTAAAGTGCAGGGTATATCCGTTAGAAGCAACCACTCTTCCGCGTTTTACGTCGTGCAAAACGAAGGGTAATGTCTGATACTTTTTGTAAAAATACTCGGCTATACAATCGGTAACGTCCGCTTCGGGGTATAGCGGTGCGTACAAAACTCCGCCGTCCGTTTCGTAAAATTTAAGTGTTTTAATAAGGCGGTATTTTTCTCTGGCGACCTTGTCTTCTATGTATACGAATTTAGATATTTTTTCTATTTCGGTGTTTTTAGATAGGTCTTTGCGGTAAAACAGCGTCATGTAAGAGACATAAAACGCTACCGTCAAAGCGCTTTCGTCGTCCGACATAATGCAGTTTTTAAGTTTTAGTATAAGTTCGTCTTTGCCGTATTTTTTTATAGCCCTTCCCACACGCGCCGAATTATCGTAGTCGGTCGTTATTTCGGTGATTAAAGCGTTTGTTTTTTGTTTTGCAAGACTTCCGCTTAAAATTATATCGGGTATTACTTTGTCGGTAAAACTTGTAAACAACGCCGAAAAAAGCCCGTCGACCGTACGCTCGATTTTAAATATTGTCATTTACTTCTCCTTGTCTATCGGTATAAGTATACCACTCGAATTTTAAAATGTCAAACAAATGTTTGTGTTTTTGTCAAATAAAGAAGACGGTAAAATTTACCGTCTTCTAAGTAATTATTTTATAACTCTTACTCTAATAATACCGTCTACGGCGCCGATATTGGCTATTGCGCTTTGCGAAGCTTCTTGGTCTATGTCTAAAATGGTTACCGCATATTCGCCTTTGCTTTGGTTAGAAAGGTTTGCTATGTTTACGTTTTCTTTAGCGACCGCCGAAGTGATTTGCGCAAGGATATTTGCAATGTTCTTGTGCAAAATAACAAGTCTTGTGTCGGTGGTTCGGGGCATAGAGCAAGACGGATAGTTTACGGAGTTGGTAATGTTTCCGTTTTCTATGTAGTCTATAAGTTGTTTAGAAGCCATAACCGCACAGTTGTCTTCGGCTTCTTCGGTAGACGCGCCCAAGTGGGGGATACATATAATATTTTCTACGCCTATAAGTTCGTCTTTGGGGAAATCGCAAACGTACTTATAAACCTTGCCCGTTTCTACGGCTTTAATTATATCGGCGTTGTCTACCAACTCTCCGCGAGCGCAGTTTATTATAACCACGCCGTCTTTCATTTTTCTTATTACGCCTGCGTTAATCATATTCTTGTTGACGTCGGCAATATAGGGGACGTGAACGGTAATGTAATCGCAGACCTTATACAACTCGTCTACGTCTTTAACGACATTTACGTGCCTGTCAAGTCTTAAAGCCGAAGTAACCGAAAGGTACGGGTCGTATCCGTAAACTTCCATACCCAAAGAAATACCGATGTTCGCTACAAGCGCGCCTATCGCGCCTAAACCTATTACGCCTAGTTTTTTGCGATATATTTCTTTGCCGGCGAAACTCGACTTTCCTTTTTCTACGAGTTTGGCTACTTCGTCGCCTTTGCCTTTTAACATTTTAACCCAATCGATAGACTCGCTGACTTTTCTGGAACCTAGCAAAAGCGCAAGCACTACAAGTTCTTTAACGGCGTTTGCGTTTGCGCCGGGTGTGTTAAATACGACTACGCCTTGTTCGGCATACTTGTCGCAGGGGATATTGTTGGTGCCTGCGCCTGCCCTTGCGACCGCAATGGTTTGGGGCGATAATTCGTAGTCGTGCATATTAAACGAACGAAGCATAATCCCTACGGGATTTTCCACTTCTTTTTCTACCCTGTAACTGGTGTCGAAAACGTCGTTTATTACGGGGCTTATGGCATTAAGCGTTAAAATATTTTTCATTATCTGTTCTCCGATTCAAACTTTTTCATAAATTCGATAAGCGCTTTTACGCCTTCTACGGGCATAGCGTTGTAAATAGACGCTCTCATACCGCCGACCAAACGATGACCTTTTAAAGATACAAGCCCGTTTTTAGTCGCTTCCGAAACGAACTTTGCGTCTAGTTCTTCGGACGGGGAAACGAAAGGTACGTTCATTAAAGAACGGTCTTTAACATTTACCTTGTTTGTATAGAAGTTGGAATTGTCTATAAAATCGTATAAAAGTTTTGCCTTTTCTTTGTTGATTTCTTCTATGGCGTCTACACCGCCCAACGCTTTAAGCCACCTGAACACCAGCATAGACACGTAAATAGAAAAGCAGGGCGGGGTGTTATAAAGGCTGTTGTTTTTGTCTTGGACGGAATAGTTAAGCATAGTCGGGCAAATTGCCGAAGCCTTGCCTAAAAGACTCTTTTTAACTATTACTATGGTAACGCCTGCCGGAGCGATGTTCTTTTGTGCGCCCGCATATATAAGCCCGAATTTGGTTACGTCGATTTTTTCGGATAAAATGCAAGAACTCATATCGGAAACGAGCGTTGCGTCGGTTTTGGGAAGTTCGGTATAACGCGTACCGAAAATAGTGTTGTTGTACGTGGTATGAACATAGTCTATTCCGTCGCGGAATTTTACCGTATTCATATCGGGGATATAGGTATAGTTAGATTCTTTTGAAGAAGACGCAATACTCATATCGCCGTATTTTAGACCTTCTTCGTATGCTTTTTGCGCAAAGTTTCCGGTAAGTATATAGTCTGCTTTACCGTTAGATAAAAGGTTTAAGGGAACGGCGGAAAATTGTTGAGACGCGCCACCCTGAACGAAAAGAACCGAATAGTCGTCGGGGATATTCATAAGTTCGCGTAAAAGCGCGTTGGCTTCGTCGTTTACTGCCATGAATACCTTACCGCGGTGGCTCATTTCCGTTATGCTCATACCCGAGTTTTGGTAGTCTAACATTTCTTTTTGAACTTGTTCTAACACCGAAACGGGAAGGGCAGACGGACCTGCTGAAAAGTTAAATACTCGCATAGTTGAAAACTCCTTAAACTTATTTACACATTATTATACTATTTGTCGACTTTTTTTTCAAGTAAAAACAAGCATTCCGATTAAATTTTACGCATACAAACACAATAAAGTTTACATTTTTAATAAATTTGTGTATAATGTTTTTGAAAATATATACTTAAATTTTTTGCAAGGAGAAATTCGTTTGAAAATAAAAGACAAAAAAACAGAAAAAAACAAATCGGACAAACCCGAAAAAAAGGTTTCCGTAAAAAAACAGCAACAAAAACCCCAAAAGACCCAGAGCGCTGTTTCTAAAAAAGAACGACAGGCTTCTTATAAACCGTCTAATAAAAATTCTAAAAGCCTGAAAATACGGTTTTTGGGCGGTGTCGGTGAAATCGGCAAAAACATGACGGCGTTAGAGTTCGGTAAAGACATAATAATAATCGACGCAGGGCTTACTTTTCCCGGCGAAAACATGCCCGGGGTAGACTTGGTTATTCCCGACGTAAGTTATCTTGTTCAAAACAAAAACAAAATAAGGGGTATGATTATCACCCACGGGCACGAAGACCATATAGGAAGTATTCCGTATATTTTAAAAGACATTAACGTTCCCGTTTACGGTACAAAACTTACGCTTACTCTTATAGAAAACAAGATACGCGAACATAAAATCAACGACGCGGTACTAAACTGCGTTAAACCCGGAAGCGTTATAAAACTAGGTTGCTTTTCGGTAGAGTTTATTAACGTAAACCATTCTATAGCAGGCGCTTGCGCTTTGTCTATTACCACGCCCGTGGGCGTAGTTTTTCATTCGGGCGACTTTAAAATAGACTTTACGCCCGTAAACGGCGAAACTATGGACCTTGCCAGAATAAGCGAAATAGGTAACGACGGCGTGCTTTTGCTTATGGCGGATTCTACTAATATAGAAATAGACGGTACCACTATGAGCGAGTCTGTTGTAAAAGAAACGCTAGACCACGTTTTTTCGGGTAACCTAAAACGCAGAATAATAATCGCTACATTCGCTTCTAATGTGCACAGGTTACAGCAAATTTTAGACCTTGCCGTAAAGTATAAACGCAAGGTTGCGTTTTCGGGTAGAAGTATGATAAACATTGCCGAAGCGTCTTCTAAAATAGGCGAACTGAACATTCCCGAAAATCTTATAGTAGACGTAGAAAAACTTAAAAATTATAAAGACGAGCAGATTGTAATAGTTTCTACGGGTACTCAGGGCGAACCTATGAGCGCGCTTACCAGAATGGCTAGCGGAGAGTTTAACAAGGTAACCATAGGTAACAACGATACGGTCGTTATTTCGGCGTCGGTTATTCCCGGTAACGAAAAAATGATTTACAACGTTATAAACAATTTGTACAGATTAGGCGCAGAAGTTATTTACGAAACGCTAGAACCCATACACGTGTCGGGGCACGCTTGTCGCGGAGAACTTAAAATGCTTCATTCGTTGGTTAAGCCCAAGTTTTTCGTACCCGTTCACGGCGAATACAGGCACTTAAAAAAGCATTGCGACCTTGCCAAAAGTTTAGGCTTAAAACCCACTAACACGCTGATTGCCGAAATAGGCGACACGGTAGAACTTACCCGAAACACCATAAAACTAGGCGAAAAAATTCCTGCCGGTTGCAGGTTCGTAGACGGCGTAGGGGATTACGGTTCGGACAGTTTCGTGCTTCGCGACAGAATACATTTGTCCGAAGACGGGTTAATAGTAGTCGTTGTCGGGCTAGAAGAATTTTCTGCCAAAGTGTCTTCGGTAGAGATTATAAACAAGGGGTTGGTTATGAGCGACGCAATGCTGTCGGAACTTAAAGCAAACCTTATAAACTCGCTAAAACAAGCCGACCTTAAATCGGTAAGAGACGAAACGGAAGTTGCGCAGATAATACGCAGAAGCATTAAAAATTACGTGTTTAGGTCAACCAAGAAAAACCCGATGATTCTTCCCGTAGTTATGGTGGTATAGTGATACAAAAACTTTACGAGTTACGAAAAAAGGCAAAACAAAACGGCGAGCCCGTGTTAAGGGACAAGTCGTTCGAGTTGCTTATAAAAACGATAAAAGAAAAAGCGCCCTTAAAAATTTTAGAAATAGGCACGAACGTAGGTCTGTCTTCGGTGGCGATGTTGTTATCTAGCAAAAACTCTACGCTTACGGGCATAGAAATAGACGAAGAAAAAAAGCGTTTGGCAGAAAGCAACTATGCGTCTTTCGGTGTAAGCGACAGGGCAAAGGTGTTTTTGGGCGACGCTTCGGAAATTATTCCCGTGCTGTCTGTCGGTTACGATTTTATTTTTTTAGACGGACCGAAAGGTCATTATTACGAGTATTTGCAAAATCTTTTGCCTATCTTAAACAAGGGCGGAATACTTTTTGCCGACAACGTTCTTTTTAAAGGCTACGTATGGGGAAAGGTAGACGTGCCTAAAAAACACAATACCATAAAGCACAGTATGGAAAGGTTTTTAACGGCCATCACGACAGACAAAAACCTAAAAACCACCGTTTACGATTTAGAAGACGGTGTAAGCATTACGGAAAAACTTATATGAAAAAGATAGAATTATTGTCGCCGGCAGGCGATATGAACAAACTGAAAACAGCCTTTTACTTTGGCGCCGACGCCGTTTACATCGGCGGTAAGAGTATGAGTTTAAGGGCGCTTGCCGGTAACTTTTCGGACGAAGAAATAGAAAGCGCCGTAGAGTACGCTCATTCGATAGGCAAAAAAGTTTATGTAACGGTAAACATATTCGCTAAAAATTCCGACCTTAAAGAAGCCGAAAGGTATTTTAAGTTTTTAGAAAGCATAAACGTAGACGGCGCTATAATATCCGATACGGGTTTGGTGTATTTGGCGCGGACTGTCGCACCCGATTTAAAAGTAAACCTTTCTACACAGGCAAACACGCTTAATTATAAGACTGTGGAATTTTGGAAAAATCACGGTGTAAAAAGGGTAATTCTGGCAAGAGAGTTGGGGCTTTCGGAAATTGCCGAAATATCTAAAAAAGTTCCGGATATAGAAATAGAAACATTTATTCACGGCGCAATGTGTATTTCGTACAGCGGAAGGTGTCTGCTTTCGGACTACCGCACGGGAAGACAAAGTAACCGCGGAGAATGTGTTCAGGCGTGCAGGTGGCAGTACGAGATAAGAGAAAAAGATTCCGAATGCGGATACCTGGAAATGCAAGAAGACGAGCGCGGTACGTATATAATGAACAGTAAAGACTTGTGTCTTGTAGATTATGTCGGAGAACTTGTTAAGGCAGGCGTCGTTTCGTTTAAAATAGAAGGCAGAATGAAATCGGAATATTATTTGGCGACCGTCGTAAACGCCTACCGTCGCGCGATAGACGAGTATTATCGGGTCGGCGACGAGTACAAAAACAATTCTTTGTTTCATTCCGAACTAGAAAAAACCGCGCACAGAGAGTTTACCACGGCATATCTTTTGGGCGAAAACAACCGCACGGTAAATTACGACGACAGTCAAAGCAAAGGTACTTATAAATTTATGGCTTCTGTTTTAGACTATAACGAATCGGACGGGTACGCCTTAATAGAAATGCGAAACAGGTTTAAGGTCGGCGACGAACTAGAAGTTTTGTCACCGACGGATACTTTTAACAAAACCATTATCGTAAACAAAATGCTAGACGAAAAGGGTGTTACCGTAGAAGACGCAAAAATCGTTCAGCAAAAACTAAAACTTTACACCGACTTGTCGTTAAAAGCAGGCGATATTTTAAGAAAGAAAAATTAAAAAAGAC
>CAYYYD010000001.1:41439-58034 GCA_964475885.1 uncultured Christensenella sp. | reverse complement strand
GCTCCTTTATGTATAGTCGGCGGAATAGCAAAACAATACCTGCAAAGTTTAGGCATAAAAATTTACGGTTACGTGCGTAGCGTTGGCAAGGTGTACGGCAGGTCGTATAAAGACGGAAACATTACCCTTTCCGAACTAGAAGACCTTGTAAATTCGGGCAAGTTTCCTGCACTTAAAAACTCTGACATTATGATACAAGAAATATCTAATTGCAAGTCTACGGGCGATTCGGTCGGCGGTGTAATAGAGTGTATCGTTTTCGGTATGAAAGCGGGCGTAGGCGACTGTCTGTTCGACGGGCTAGAAGGTAAAATATCTTCGTTAGTATACTCCGTACCTGCGGTAAAGGGCGTAGAGTTCGGCGACGGGTTCGATATTTCCAAACTTACGGGAAGCGTTGCAAACGATACTTTGCGCTATGTAGATGGTAAGGTTGAATTTACCAAAAACAGC
The DNA here is from genome assembly GCA_964475885.1 of uncultured Christensenella sp. GTDB lineage: Bacteria > Bacillota > Clostridia > Christensenellales > Borkfalkiaceae > UBA1259. Next base: position 57,581 of record CAYYYD010000001.1, on the reverse strand, counting down.
GCAGGCGGAATAAACGGCGGAATTTCTAACGGACAAAACATAACCTTGTCGGTGGCGCTAAGACCTACGCCGTCTATTTCAAAAGAGCAAGATACGGTTGACCTTATAAACAAGGTAAACACGAAAATAAAAATAAACGGCAGGCACGACGCTTGCATTGTCCCCAGAGCCGTACCGTGTATAGAAAGCGCGGTCGCGCTGGCGATTTTAGACGAGATATTATAAGGAGAAACTTATGGATAAATTACAAGAACTAAGACAACGGATAAACGAAATAGACGATAACCTGGTCGGGCTTTACTTAAAAAGAATGGAAGCGGTAAGCCAAATAGCCCAAGCAAAGTCGGATATAAACAAGGCGGTAAACGATACCGAAAGGGAAGATTCTATTATTTACAGACTAAGCAAAGACGTTCCCGACCAAATGAAAATTTATATCAAAGAACTTTACAAAACCGTTTTTCATACAAGCAAGTCTTACCAAACGACTTTAATGAATAAAAGTTCTAAAACCGCCGACAAACTAGAAAAAATGCTCGGTGAAGAACTTGCTACTTTTCCCGTTTCGGCGGCGGTCGCTTGCCAAGGCGTAAAGGGTGCAAACTCTGGTGCGGTGGCAAAAAAGATTTTTCCTATATCTAACATAACTTATTTCAAAAATTTCGAAGGCGTGTTCTCTGCGGTAGAAAACGGTCTTTGCGAATTCGGTGTGCTTCCCATAGAAAACAGTACGGCAGGTTCTGTATCCGAAGTTTACGATTTAATGAAAAAATACAATTTTTATATCGTACGTTCGGCAAGGGTAAAAATAGAACATTGTCTGGTTGCAAAGCAGGGTGCCGATATTAAAAATATAAAAAAGGTTATATCTCATTCTCAAGCACTTTCTCAGTGCGCAGAGTATCTTAAAAAACTCGGCGTCGAAACGGAAGCGGTAGAAAACACCGCCGTTGCCGGAAAAATCGTCAGCGAAAGCGACGACCCGACCTTAGGCGCGCTTTGTTCTTCAGATTGCGCCGAAATATACGGTCTTAAAATTTTAGAAAAAAGCGTTCAAGACAGCATAGTAAATTCCACTCGTTTTATATGTATAGCAAAAAACTTGCAGATATATAAAGGCGCAGACAGAATAAGCATAATGATGGGCATCTCGCACAAACCGGGAAGCCTTAACAACGTAATCGGCAAGTTTTCGGCGTTGGGGCTTAACCTTGCAAAAATAGAGTCTCGCCCCATTCCGAACTCAGAATTCGAGTTTATGTTTTACTTCGATTTCGAAGGCGACGTATCCGATAAAAAGGTAAGAAATTTAATTGCCGAACTAGAAAACGGAAGCGATAAATTCGTGTTCTTGGGCGTTTATAAAGAACTTGTATGAAGTACTGTTTAATAGGCGAAAAACTAGGTCACAGTTATTCTGCCGAAATTCATAAAGCAATGGGGTTTGACTATTCGCTTAAAGAAATAAAAAAAGAACGTCTTGCCGAGTTTTTGGCTAACAACGAATACGGCGGTTTTAACGTAACCATTCCGTATAAAAAAGAAGTGTTAAAGTATTTAGACGACGTTCACCAAAGCGTAATGCAAACGGGTGCGGTAAACACCGTAAAAAAGGTATACGGTAAACTTAAAGGTTACAATACCGATGTCGGCGGAATGGAGTATATGATAGCGCGTAAGGGCTTGTCGTTAAAAGACAAACACGTGCTTATTTTGGGTTCGGGCGGAACGTCCAACACTGCAAAAGCGCTTGCGACAAAGCAAGGGGCAAAGAGCGTTAGCGTCGTTTCCAGAAGCGGAGATATAAATTACGAAAACTGTTACGACCTAACCGACGCGCAAATTATAATAAACACCACGCCCGTGGGTATGTATCCTAATGTTTACGCTAAGCCGATAGAACTTTTAGGCAATTTCGAAAACCTTATCGCAGTTTTCGATTGCATATACAACCCGTTCAGAACGCAACTTATAATGCAGGCAAAATCTAGGGGGTTAATTTGTAGCGACGGGTTGCCGATGCTTGTCCGTCAGGCGCTCCTTTCCGAAAATATTTGGAAAGAACAAAACCCGACCGACGACATTACCGAAACGCTTATAACGGATATTCGCAAACAAAAAGCCAACGTCGTTTTATTCGGTATGCCGTCTTCGGGGAAAACGACTTTTGGTAAACTAGTCGCAAAAAAACTTGGTCGTCCGTTTGTAGACCTAGACGAATATATAACCGAACGTCAGGGTAGGTCGCCCGCTAAAATAATACAAGAAGACGGCGAAAGCGTTTTTAGGCAAATAGAAAGTAACGCCGTTTCGGAAATAGCGCTTAATTCGGGTAGCGTTATATCGTTGGGTGGCGGAACAGTGCTAGACGACGCTAACGTGCAAAAATTAAAGGCAAACGGCATAATGGTTTACGTTAAAAGAGATTTAAGTCTTTTAACCACAAAAAACCGTCCGCTTTCTCAAAAACAGGGCATAGTTAATTTGTATAACCAAAGAGCCGAAAAATATCAAAACGCAAAAGACATAGAAATAAACAACGATACCGACTTAAATTCTGCGGTAAAGGAGATAGAAAATGTTTATCAAACTGCTTGTAATAAATGGTGTTAATTTAAATATGCTGGGCAAACGCGAACCCGACCTTTACGGAAAACAAGATTATAAGGCTTTAATTAATTATATTAAAACGGTCGCTAAAACTTATTCGGTTAAGGTAAAATGTTTTCAGTCAAATTGCGAAGGTAAAATCTGTACGGAAATACAAAAGGCCTACGATAAATTCGACGGCATTATAATAAACGCAGGCGCTTACACGCATACGAGCGTGGCTATTTTAGACGCTTTGAAATCGGTAAATATCCCTACGGTAGAAGTTCATATTACCGATATAAACCAAAGGGAAGAGTTCAGGCGCAAAAGTTATATATCGCTGTACGCAAAAAAGATGATTGCAGGCAAAGGCTTCGACGGTTATAAAGAAGCGATAGAATTTTTCGTAAACAAAAAATAAATTAAAGACACTTTAAACCGAAAATAAAAAATCCATCGAAACTTCGATGGATTTTTTGTCTTTCGTAAGATATTAAAAGTAAAACCGTTCGGGTTTTATTTTATTCTTTCTACAAGCATAGGTATTGCCGACTCGAACTCTACGCCGTACCAAACGTGGTCGGGGTTAGACAAAGTCTTTTTCATACTTTCTACGGTAAAGTCAACTGCTATTTTTAATGCGTCGTCAATGGTTTTGCCTTTTGCCAAAGCACCTAAAAGCGCGCTTGCAAAAATGTCGCCCGTGCCGTGGAAACTTGCGGGCAAGTATTCTCTAAAATGACTGAAATACCTGTCGTTTACGGAGTCGTACCCGTAAGCGCCCAAGTTTTTACCGTCGAACGTAACGCCCGTTAAAACGGCTGTTTTACCGCCTAAACCGACAAGTTTATTTAAAAGAGTTTTAATATAATTTTCGTCGTATTCTGTGGTATAGGGTACGTCTAGCATAAACGACGCTTCGGTCAGGTTAGGGACTATAATGTCTGCCTTACCGCAAAGTTTTGCCATATCAGAAGCAAATTCCGTAGTAAAGGCAGGGTAAAGTTTCCCGTTATCGCCCATTACGGGGTCAATTAAAATAAAGTTATCGTTTGTTTTAAAGTCGTCGAATATGTCAGACACGATATTGATTTGCTCTTTAGAACCCAAGTAACCCGTATAGATAGCGTCAAACCCTAGTCCGTTTTGTTTCCAATGCTCGGTAATGGGGCGAAGGTCTTGGGTTAAATCGTTAAAGGTAAACCCTTTAAACATAGTATGCGTAGATAATACGGCAGTAGGTAATATGGTTGCTTCTACACCGCAAGCCGAAATTATGGGAAGCGCAACCGTAAGCGAACATTTACCTAAACACGAGACGTCTTGTATGGTTAAAATCCTTTTCATTTAAGTTCTCCTTTATTTGTTAATATCTTCGAAAATATCTAGGTTAGATGCTTTAAGAACCTTAGACACTAAACTCGGTGTAAATTTGGGGAATAACCTTCCGAAAAAAGCCATCGACTTTCCGTCGAACCCCGTAACCATACGCGTCTTTTTCTTTGTGATTCCGCGAACGATTTTTTTACAAGCCTTGTCTACGGGAAGCATCAACTTTTGTATCAAAGAATTTTCTTTATCGTTTACGCTCATGCGGTGTAGTATGTCGGTTTTTACAAAACCGGGGTATACGCCCGCAACATAAATTTTATTTTTGTAGTCCTGAATAAGCGTTTCGGTAAAACCGCGAACGGCAAACTTAGTCGTACAGTAAAGGCTTTCGCCGACGACCGCGCATAACCCTGCCGAACTGGATATGTTAATAATGGCAGGGCAAGAAGACTTTTTAAGTAGTGGTAGCAAAATTTTGGTTGCGTTTATAACCGACATAAGGTTGGTCTGAATTATCTCTTCTATTTCTTCGTCAGAATAATTTTCAAACCTTAAAAAGGGCAACATAAAACCGGCGTTATTAATTAAAACGTCGGGCTGAATATTTTCTGCCTGTAAATAATCGTAAAAATCCAGCCAGTTTTGTTTTGACGAAACGTCAAAAGACTTGTACGAAAAAAACTCTTTTTTGTCGCCAAGCGAATTTTTTGCTTTTTCTAATTTTTCGGTATTTCTTGCAATGCCTATTATTTTGCAGTCGTATTTTTCTATCAAAATTTTAGCGATGCCAAAGCCTATTCCGCCACTTGCACCCGAAACAATAACGGTTTTACCGTAAATCCAATTTTTTCTCATACAATAATTTTAACACAAATGCGTTTAAACTGCAAGGAAAGATACTTAAAAAAATTGTCATAGTGTATAACAATATCTTATAAAAGGTTTTTTATGCTTGAAAAAAGAGTTAATGTGTGGTAAAATATCTGTATAAATTTTAAAAAGAGAAATTATGAAAACCGTCGAACAAATTCTTTCTAAACTTAATCAAGAACAATTAAAACCCGTTGTCGATACCGAAGGCGCTGTACTTGTAATCGCCGGGGCAGGAAGCGGAAAAACCAGAGTGCTGACCAGCAGAATCGCTTATCTGGTGCTAGAAAAACATGTTTCGCCTTCTACGATTATGGCAATAACGTTTACAAACAAAGCGGCCGCCGAAATGAAAGAAAGGCTAAAAAACTTTATAGGCGACAATTTGGGCGATATGTGGGTGTCTACCATTCACAGTATGTGCGTAAGAATTTTAAGGCGTTACGTAGACAGGCTAGGCTATAACAAAGACTTTTCTATTTACGACGAATCCGATAAAGAAAAAACCATAAAGCAGGTTATAGAAGGTTTGGGCTACGAACCGGATAAACTTTTAAAAACCGCAAAAAGTCTTATATCCACCGCAAAAAACGAATGTCTTACTCCCGAAGATTTTAAGCGCGAATATTCGCATTTGCATTTTATAAACGAATTTTACGCCATATATACGGCCTACGAAAGCACGCTAAAAGACAACAATTCGCTAGACTTCGACGACTTGCTTTTTAAAACCTACCAACTGTTTTGCGAACACCCCGACGTTGCCGACTATTACGCCGATAAATTTAAGTATATACATATCGACGAGTTTCAAGATACAAACAAGGTACAGTTTGCAATCGTTCAAAGGCTGTCCGTAAAACACGGAAACATATTCGTCGTCGGCGACGACGACCAAAGCATATACGGTTGGCGTGGCGCTAAGGTAGAAAATATTTTAAAATTCGACGATATTTACCGCGGAGCAAAAGTATATAAACTAGAACAGAATTACCGTTCCACGAAAAAGATACTTCAACTTGCAAACACAATTATTGCAAACAACACTATGCGTCGCCCCAAAGAATTATGGACGCAAAACGACGAAGGGACTAAAATAGAATGTTTCGTCGGTACCGACGAAAACAACGAAGCAACTTTCGTTGCAATGCAGATTAAAGGTCTTATGGCTCGTGGTGGTATGAATTATAAAGATTTTGCCGTGTTTATGCGCGTAAACGCAATTTCGCGCGCCTTCGAGCAAGAGTTTACAAAGTACAACATACCGTACAGAATTTACGGCGGATTAAAATTCTTTGAAAGAAAAGAGATAAAAGACGTATTGTCGTATCTTAAAATAATAAACAACGTCTACGACGACCAAGCGTTTATAAGGTGCATTTCTACCCCCAAGCGCGGTATAGGGGATAAGACCGTTCAAGAACTTAAAGAGTTTTGTTCGGCATACAATTTACCCTTGTATTTAGGTATTGACCGAATAGAACAAAGCACTCTTTCGCCGTCGGCTAAAACAAAACTTTTTAACTTTAAATTGCTACTAGACTCGTTTAAAACTTTTTCCGAGCAAAACGACGCCCTAAAAACGATGAAGCATATCTTAGACAAAACTTCGTTTATGGAACAGTTTGCCGAAAAAACCGAAGAAAACCTTAGCAGAATTTATAACGTAAACGAACTTTTAAATACGGCAGAGCAATTTATAAACGACAACCCCGGTTCTACGCTTTCGGACTATCTTAATTCGGTAACATTAAGTACTGATACCGATAATATTAACGACGACGACGTAGTAACCGTAGCAACCATTCACGCCGTAAAAGGGCTAGAATACAACTGCGTTTTCGTGTCGGGGCTAGACGAAAAAATTCTACCCGTGTCGCGTGCCATAGGCGACGATACCGACATAGAAGAAGAAAGAAGGCTTATGTACGTAGCGGTAACAAGGGCAATGCAAAGGCTTTATTTAACCCGTGCGACAAGCAGATATATGTACGGCAAACGCGAATTTATGACTCAGTCAAGGTTTTTAAAAGAAGCAAGCGCCGTTTTAGGTATAGCACCCAAAGAACAAAGAAACGCTCATACCGACAGGTATGCTTCCGACAGGTATTATGCAGAAGGCGACCAACCTTTACCCAGAGCATTTTCTTCGGGATATTCGTCTAGTTACGCCAAAACCTTTTTAGGCGGTTCTAAACCCAAAGTAAATTCTAAACCCGTAATCGGCGGTTATTGTTCCGGAATGAAAGTAAAACACGCCAAGTTCGGCGTCGGAACGGTTATAGCCGTTAAAGGTAACGGGGATAACTTAATAGTAGACGTCGCTTTCGAAGGCGTAGGAATAAAAGCATTGGCGGTTAAGTACGCGCCGTTGGAGAAATTGTAATGGAAGAAATGAAACAACTTGTAAAACTATTAAATAAATACGCTTACGAGTATTACGTTTTAGACAATCCCACCGTGTCCGATAAAGAGTACGACGCGCTTTACGATAAACTTGTAAAACTAGAAAAACAAACGGGAACGGTTTTGTTTGATTCTCCCACCAAAAGGGTAGGCGGAGAACCTATTTCGGCGTTCAAAAAACACAGACATGTAGAAAGGTTATACAGTTTAGACAAGGCTACGACAAAAGAAGAGATAATCGCTTTCGATTCCAGAATAAAAAAGTTTACCGACAACCCGGAGTATACGGTAGAGTATAAGTTCGACGGGCTGACTATATGTCTAACTTATCAAGACGGTAATTTTAAATGCGCCACCACTCGCGGAAACGGTGTAGAAGGCGAAGACGTAACGGCACAAGTTTTAACCGTTAAAAGTTACCCTATGACCATAAATTGCAAGGGTACGGTAGAAGTTCAGGGCGAAGCAATAATGCGTCTTTCTGTTTTAAAAGAATATAACCGAACGGCAGACGAACCGCTTAAAAACGCACGTAACGCCGTTGCAGGCGCCATACGTAATTTAGACCCGAAAGTTACCGAAAAAAGGCGAGTGGAAATAATGTTTTACAACGTAAACTATTCGTCCGACAGGATATTTAACAGTCAAACGGAATGTGTAGATTTTTTGCGCGAAAACGGTTTTAAGGTTCACCCGTACTTGCAAGTATGTACAGATATAAACGCTGTTATGTCAGCAATAAACGATATAGAAATTACCAGAAAAAACCTAGATATTTTAACGGACGGTGCAGTTGTAAAACTAAACGACTTTTCTTTGCGTAAGCAAATGGGCGCGACCGATAAATTTCCGCGTTGGGCAATAGCGTTTAAGTTCGAAGCAGAAGAAGTTACCACCGTTTTAAAAGACGTAAAATGGCAGGTCGGCAGAACGGGTAAACTTACCCCGCTTGGTATAGTAGAGCCTACCGTTTTGGCAGGCGCAATGGTAAGCAAAGCCACCCTAAACAATTTCGGCGACATTAAGCGTAAGGGCGTTAAAAAGGGCGCAAGGGTGCTTATCAGAAGAAGCAACGAAGTCATTCCCGAAATTTTAGGAACGACCGAAATTTTGCCCGGCAGTACCGAAATCGTCAAACCTACCGTATGCCCCTACTGTAATTCCGAACTTGTAGAAAAGGGCGCAAACTTGTTTTGTCCCAACAAAAACTGTACGCCGAGAGTTGTTGCGCATTTAAGTAATTTCGCTTGTAAAAACGGAATGAACATAGAAGGTTTTTCCGAAAAGACGGCAACGCAGTTATACCGCGAAATGTCCGTTAAAAATTTTTCCGATATATACGCTTTAACCGAAAAAGAGTTGCTTGAACTAGACGGCTTCAAAGAACAAAAAACAAAAAATTTGTTAGACGCCGTAGAAAAATCTAAAAGCGTAGACTTTTCTAATTTTATTTACGCTTTGGGTATCGGCAACGTGGGTAAAAAGACCGCAAAAGATTTTGCCGAAACTTTTTCCGATTTGCAAAGTTTTATAAACGCAAGTAAACAAGAGTTGCTAAATATTCAAGATGTAGGCGAAATTATAGCGGACGACGTCGTCGAATATTTTGCAGACAAAAATAACGTGCAAGAAATAAACGACTTGCTAAACGCAGGCGTTAAAATAAAATATTCTAAAAAGTCTACCGGTGGTGTGTTTTCGGGCGAGAAGGTTGTGCTTACGGGTACCTTGCAAAACTATACGCGCGACCAAGCGGGAAAAATTATAGAGAGTTTGGGCGGGGAAGTCGTTTCTTCGGTCAGCAAAAACACCACGCTTGTTTTGGCAGGCGAAAACGCAGGCAGTAAGTTAGATAAGGCTAAGGTGTTGGGAATAAAAATTATCGACGAAGAAGAGTTTAAAGTTATTATAAATACTTGATAAGTTACAAAAAGTATGCTAAAATAATTAGAAAACACAGGAGAAAACAGGCAATGCTCAGTATGACCGGCTACGGCAAGGCAGAATATAACGAAGGCGGTATAAATTTAACTGTCGAAATTAAAACGGTAAACAACAGAAATTTCGATTTTAACTGTAAAATGCCAAGGGCGTTTATCGTGTTCGAAGACGGTTTGCGTAAAACCGTTCAGTCGTACGTAGGTCGCGGAAGGGTAGATTTGTTTGTAAACTTTTCCGATTCTCGCGAGTTGCCCGTAAACCTTAGCGTAGACTTGCAACGCGCGGAAGGGTATTACAACGCTTCGGTTTTAATATCCGAAAAACTAGGTCTTAACAACGACTGTTCGGTTTTAAGCATTATGAAATGCCCCGACGTTGTTACCGACAACTCCGTGGTAGACTACACCGACCTTTCGGACGTTCTTAACGATACCGTAAAACGCGCTTGCGAAAGTCTTAATCAAATGCGTAAAACAGAAGGCGAAAAACTTGTTTCGGATATGCTTTCGCGTATGCAGACCATTAAGTGTTTGGTAGACTCGGTTAAAACTCGCGCTCCGTTCGTAACCGAAGAACACAAACAAAAACTTCAAGCCAGAATAGAAGAAGCGCTAAACGGCGTAAAGTACGACGAAGCAAGGCTTTTAAACGAAGTTGCCTTTTTTGTAGACAAGGTTAATATAGACGAAGAAATAACTCGTTTATATTCACATATAGAACAGTTCAAAAAAATCGTAACGGTAAACGGCGCAGGCAAAAAACTAGATTTTTTAATGCAAGAGTTTAACCGAGAAACCAATACCATATGCTCTAAATCAAACGATTTACAGGTTACCGACTACGCTTTATCGCTTAAAAACGAGATAGAAAAAGTAAGGGAGCAGGTTCAGAATTTAGAGTAATATGAGAAACGTTTTAATCGTATTGTCAGGTCCGTCGGGCGCAGGTAAAGGGACGATTGTAAAAAAACTTATACAAAGAAACCCCGAATTGGTTTTAAGTATTTCGTGCACCACAAGGTTGCCGAGAGACGGCGAAGTCGACGGCAAAGATTATTTTTTTATTAAAAAAGAAGAATTTAAAGGCTTAATCGAAAACGACGGGCTAATAGAATATTCCGAGCATTTCGAAAACTATTACGGCACACCGAGAGCGCTGGTAGAAAACAGTTTAAAAACCAAAGACGTAATTTTGGAAATAGACGTAAACGGCGGTCTTAACGTAAAAAAGAATTTTCCCGAAACGGTGCTTATTATGATAGTTCCGCCGTCGATAGAAGAAGTAAAAAACAGACTTATAAAACGCAATACCGAATCTATCGATAAAATAAATTTAAGAATGGAAAGAATATCGTACGAACTAGAAAAAAGTAAGTTTTACGACTACACGGTAGTAAACGACAAACTTATTCGTGCGGTAGAAAAAATAGAAGAAATTATAAAACAAGAAAAAAACAAGGAGAATTGATTATGATACATAAACCGCCGATTGACGAATTAGCAGAAAAAATAGGTTCTAAATACGCTTTGTGCGTAGTGGCAAGCAAGCGTGCAAGACAACTTATGGAGCAGGCGCAAAACCAAGGATACACCGAACTTCCCGATAACGAAAAGCCCCTTTCCGTTGCTTCACAAGAAATTATGGACGGCAAGTTAATTGCTTCTAACGACTGATTTTAAATGTGTTCACCGACTAGGGTGAACATATTTGTTTTTACGGTAATATATGTTTGCAGACGTAATTGTAGATATCGCATCTAGCGAAACCGACAAAATATTCGAGTATTCGTTTACTGACGAAAACATAACTTTCGGCAGTCGTGTCGTCGTGCCTTTCGGTCGTATGCACATAGAAGGTATAGTAATTAACGTAAAACAAAAAAGCGTATTCGACGTTGCAAAAATAAAGCCCGTTACAAGGCTTTTAGAACAAACGCCTGCGCTTACCGTAGAAATGCTAAAACTTTGCGAGTATGTAAAAAAAACTTGTTATGTACCTATGGCGCTGGCTTTAAGGTTGTTTTTGCCTTCGGAAATGCGCAAGGGCAAAGTTAAAGAGCAGTTTACCGCCATTGCGGAACTTGTTAAAGAACCCGACATTCAATCGATGTTCGGTTCGCTAAAAAAGACAGCCGTAAAACAAAAAGAAGCCTTATGCTTTTTATCGGAAAACGGAAAGACTGCGCTTTCTAGGTTAAACCTTTTATACGGTTCGTCGGCGGTAAAGTCTTTAATAAACAAGGGCTTTATTACCGTCGGTAAAGAAAAGTATTTCCGCAGTCCATACAAAAACCTAGAGTTCAACGCAAAAAACGTTACCTTAACCGACGCACAGAAAAACGCCGTTTTTACCGTAGAAAACACAAACAAAACGGTAAGTCTTATACACGGCGTTACGGGTTCGGGTAAAACCGAAGTATACCTAAAACTCATCGAAGACACCATAAAAAAGGGCAGGTCGGTAATTTTTCTCGTTCCCGAAATAGCACTTACACCGCAAATGCTTAAACAGTTAAGGGCAAGATTTAAAGAAAACGCCGCCATACTTCACAGCGGTCTTTCGGCAGGCGAAAGGTTTGACGAATGGTGGCGACTACGTAACGGCGACGCAAAAATAGCCATAGGTGCAAGAAGCGCGGTGTTCGCACCGTTGTCGGATATTGGCCTTATTATAATAGACGAAGAGCACGACGGCAGTTACGTAAGCGAATCCAGTCCGAGATACCGTACGCTAGACGTAGCAAAATATAGGGCGGAGTTAAACGGCGCAAAACTTGTTTTAGGAAGCGCGACGCCGTCTGTAGAAAGCTACAAAAACGCCGAAGACGGCGAATACAATCTTATAGAATTGCCCGAAAGAATAAACAAAAAACCGCTTCCCGAAGTAGAAATCGTAGATATGCGTAACGAAGTAAGGCGCGGTAACGTGTCGCCCTTTTCTCGAGCGCTTATTCAAGAATTAGAAGACTGTTTGGCAAAAAAAAATCAGGCGATGATATTTTTAAACCAAAGGGGTTTTTCTAAGTCAGTTATATGTACCGAGTGCGGACACGTTATAAAGTGCGAGCAGTGTGACGTTGCGCTTACCTATCACAGAGAAGACGATTCTTTGCTATGTCATTATTGCGGTAACAAATACAAAATGGTAACGAGTTGTCCGGAATGCGGTAGCAAGCATCTTAAATTCGGCGCATTCGGAACAGAACGCGTGGTAGAAGAACTTAAAAAACTTTTTCCCGAAGCCAGAGTTCTTAGAATGGACAGAGATACCACTCAAAACAAAGAAGGGCATTTTAAAATACTTAACGAATTTTCTAACAAAAACGCCGATATTCTGGTCGGAACGCAAATGATTGCAAAGGGGCACGACTTCGAGTCGGTTACGCTTGTCGGTATAATTGATGCCGACGCAGGTCTGTATTTTTCCGACTATCGTAGCGCAGAGCGAACCTTTCAACTTTTAACGCAGGTCGCAGGTCGTTCGGGAAGGGCAGACCAGGTCGGTAAGGTAGTGTTGCAAACCTATTCTCCCGATAACGAAGTGTTGTCGCTTGCCACGAGTTACGACTACAAAGGCTTTTACAAACACGAAATTTCGGTAAGAAGCGCAACGGGTTTTCCGCCGTTTACCGAAATTATAAGAATTTTAATCAGTGCCGAAAAAGAAGAGCAGGCGCTAGACGTAACCAAATCGGTATACCAAGAACTAAACGAAATTTACCTACAAAATAAAACCGAATTCAGGTTTTTCGGTTGTATGAAAGCGCCCATAAAACGGCTTCAAAACAAATATCGTTTTCAGATTTTGGCAAGAATATCCGACGACGGGCGTTTAACCGACGTTTTTTCTGAAATCGTAAATAAATACAATTCTAAAACGGTTTCGGTTTATTTAGAAATAAACCCCAACAATCTTACTTAAAAAAGGTGTAATATGGCTATAAGAAACATAATTCAAGTCGGCGACCCGACTTTAAGAAAAAAATCCTTCGAAGTAACTGACTTCGGCGAAAAGACTCGTCAACTTATCGACGATATGAAAGAAACGCTTATTAAAGCAGAAGGGGCGGGGCTCGCCGCACCGCAAGTCGGAGTTTTAAGGCGTATTTTTATAGTAAGCGCAGAAGACAAGTATTACGAATGTGTAAACCCCGTAATAGTCGACCAAAAAGGTTCTCAGGTCGGCGAAGAAGGTTGCCTGTCCGTACGCGGAAGATACGGCACTGTTAAAAGACCTATGAGCGTTACGGTAAAAGCGCAAGACAGATTCGGTAAACCGTTCACCGTTAAAGCAAGTGGATTTTTGGCACGTGCTTTTTGCCACGAAAACGACCATTTAAACGGAGTACTTTATACCGACATCGCAACGGATATGGGTGATTGTTAATGAATATAGTTTATATGGGTACGCCCGATTTTGCGACCGAACCGTTACGTGCACTTATAAAATCGGGTAAGCATAAGGTTACGGCGGTAGTTTGCAATCACGATAAACCCGTCGGCAGAAAACAGGTTTTAACTCCGCCACCCGTAAAAGTGTTGGCGCAAGAGTACGGTATTCCCGTTTATCAATATTCTAAAATCAGAAACGAAGGCGTGCAAGACCTAAAAAACCTTGCGCCCGACGTAATTGTAACGTGCGCTTTCGGTCAGATTTTATCGCAAGAAATAATAGATATTCCTAAGTACGGCGTAATAAATATCCACGCGTCGCTTTTACCTAAGTACAGGGGTGCGTCGCCCATACATTACGCAATACTTAACGGCGAAAACCAAACGGGTATTACCGTAATGCGTACCGACGCGGGCATAGACACAGGCGATATTATTATTTCTAGGTCAACCGATATAAAAGAAACCGAAACTTGTGGTGAACTTTTCGACCGCTTAAAGTTTATCGGCGCGGAAATGATTATAACCGCGTTGGATTTAATAGAATCGGGCAGGGCAAAATACCTAAAGCAAGACGAAAGCCTTGCGACTTACAGCAAAATAATAAAAAAAGAAATGGCTTTAATAGACTTTAACAAGTCTTCGGAACAGGTAGTAAACCAAATACGCGCTTTTAACCCTTCGCCAACGGCATTTACGTTTTTAAATTCAGAGCAGTATAAAATATATTCGGCAAAGCAAACGGACGGCGTCGGCGAAGCAGGGGAAATTTTATGCGCCACAGACAGATTGGTCGTTGCTTGTAAAAGCGGTGCGATAGAAATACAAACCATACAAAAGCAGGGCGGAAAACCTTTAAAAACAGCCGACTTTTTAAGGGGAAATAAATTACGCGTCGGCGATAAATTTTTAAAATGTTAAACTGTTTTTACGATTGCTATACTATTTTAAACAAGGTTTACAGCGAAGGCGCGTATATAAAACAGGCTATAAACGGTACTTTAATAGAAGAAAAAAACCGCGCGCTTACCGTTAAAATATGTTACGGCGTTTTAGATAAAGACATAGAACTAAGCTACTGTATCAAATCGCTTACCGAAAAATCGCCCAAACTTTCGGTAAGAACCATCGTTAAAATATCTATGTACTGTATAAAGTATCTTAACAAAAAACCGTATGCGGTAATAAACAATGCAGTAGAACTTACCAAAAAACTAGGTAAGTCTGGCGCAAGCGGTTTCGTGAACGCCGTTTTAAGAAAGTACGTAAAATCTTTACCCGACCTTAACGCTAAAATAGGGCAAAGTCTGTCGCTTAAATATTCTTATCCCGACTTTGTGGTAGAATTTTTGGTAAACAAATACGGCAAAGAAAGGGCAGAAAAAATAGTTTCTTCGGTAAACTTAAAAACCACGCTTGTTTTTTACGACGTAAACGGCGAAGAATACTTAAATAATCTGGGCATAAAATTTGAAAAAGCGCCCTTTAATAACGTTTATTCGGTAAGCAATTTTACCAGAAACGCCGATTACGACAAGGGTGTGTACACCTATCAGGCATTGGGTTCGGTTGCCATATGCGAAGAAATAGAGCCTTGCGAAAACATTTTAGACTGTTGTTCGGCACCCGGTGGTAAAAGTGTAAGGCTTTCTTATAAATGCAAAAACATTACTTCGTTCGATATTCACGAGCATAGGGTACAACTTATAAAAGACTATGCGCGCCGTATGAACCGTACCAATATAACCTGTAAGGTTTGCGATTCTAAAATTTACGACGAAAATCTAAAACAAAAATTCGACGCCGTGCTGGTAGACGCGCCTTGTTCGGGGTTAGGGGTGGTAAACGATAATCCCGACATTAAACTTAACAAAACCAAACAAAACGTCGACGAATTGGTTAAAGAACAGTTGGCTATTTTAAACAACGTTTGCAAATATGTAAAAAAGGGCGGATACATTTATTATTCTACTTGTTCTGTTTTAGACGAAGAAAATGTAGGTACTGTAAATAAGTTTTTAAAAAGCAATCCTGAATTTAAAATTTGCAGTATAAACAGTCCGCTACCGCACCAAGACGAAAACGGTACCAACCAGTTTTTGCCCGATATATCGGGCGGACTAGGTTTTTATGTTGCAAAAATCAAAAGAGAGAAGTAAAATTGAAAGAAAGTTTGTTGAATTTCGGGCTAGACGAATTAAAAAATATAATAGCCGATATGGGCGAAAAACCGTACAGGGCAGGTCAAATTTTTACCGCTCTGTATTCGGGTTTAGATTTTTCCGAAATGTCTAACCTTTCTAAACCGCTACGAGAACGCCTGTCAAACACCTATTCCGCCGTACCCGTAAAAATTTTAAAAAGCCTTAAATCGGTAGACGGTACAGAAAAGTTTTTGTATTTATTGCAAGACGGAAACCTTATAGAAGGCGTGTTAATGAAATATAAATACGGGTATACTTTGTGCGTTTCTACGCAGGTCGGGTGCAGAATGAACTGTTCTTTTTGCGCTTCGGGGCTAGACGGACTTATCCGCAATTTACAACCATCGGAAATTTTAGGTCAGGTTATAGTCGTAAACCGTTACTTAAACGGCGGTCTAAAAGATAA
>CAYYYD010000001.1:16367-41339 GCA_964475885.1 uncultured Christensenella sp. | reverse complement strand
ATGCCGATTGCAAATTCTTATAAAATATCCGAAATATTATCGGCTTGCGACGAATATTTTAAAAGTACGGGCAGGCGGTATATTTTCGAGTACGTTTTAATAAGCGGAAACAACGATACCGTTCGCCACGCCGAAAGGCTTATAGAAATTCTTAAAGGTAAACCTTGCCATGTAAATTTAATACGACTTAACGAAGTTAAAGAACGCAACTTGCAAGGCGCAACCGATAAGCACGCTTACAGGTTTATGGCGCTGTTAAGCAAGGGCGGTATATCCGCAACCGTCAGGCGAAGAATGGGTGTCGATATAGACGGCGCTTGCGGTCAACTTCGCAGAAAGCATCTTCAACAATTAAACGGGGCAGAAAATGTTTAGCGATTTAGGTATATGTATAGCGAAATTTTAGCGAACGCAACAAGTTTTATTGCAATGGTCTTAATAGCGTCGGGTTATTTTTTTAACCGAAAAAGTTTGTACTTGTTTTTTCAGTCCGCAGGCATTTCGTTTTTGGTATTGTCGTACTTTTTTTCGCTAGAATACTTTGCTATGCTGGGCGTATCGGTCGCGCTAATAAGAACGCTTGTATTTTACGCGTACGAACGTAAACAAAAAAACGCACCGTACGTATGGTCGTTTGCGTTTTGTTCGGTAACGGTGGTTTTATATATCGCGTGCCTAAAAATAAACGGCGGTACGTTTTGCCGTTTAGACGCAGTGTACCTTTTTGCGCTTTGCGGTTACGCTTTTGTTTTTAGAATAAGAAACGTTAAAACCGTACGATTTTTGTGTCTGTTTCCCACTGCGATATGCGTAGTGTACAACACTTTTATAGACGCCCCCGTTTTTAGCGTATTGTCTTATATATTCGAACTGTCGGCAAACGTCATATCTATAATATTGTATTATTATGCGACGAATATAAAAATAACGGAAATTCCAAGGAGAAATAAAAATGAGCAAAGCAATTAAAATCGCGCCGTCCATTCTGTCGGCAAACTTTTCTAAAATAGGCGAAGAAGTAAAAAATATTACGGAGTGCGGTGCAGACGTTATTCATTTAGACGTTATGGACGGCAACTTCGTAAAGAACATAACCTTCGGCCCTAAGTTCGTTAAAGATATAAGGCAGTATTCAAAAGCGGTTTTCGACGCTCATTTAATGATACTAAACCCCGTAAACTACGTAGAAAGATTTGCCCAAGCCGGCGCCGATATAATAACCGTGCATTACGAAGCGTGCAAAGAAGGGTTAAAAGATACTCTAAAAGAAATAAAGCGTCTTAATGTAAAATGCGGTGCGGTAATCAATCCCGATACCGACGTGTCTAAAATAGAAAACGTAATCGAATACTGCGATATGGTGCTTTTAATGAGCGTGTTCCCCGGTTTTGGCGGGCAAAAATTTATACCCGAAGTTTTGCCCAAAATCGAACAGGTTGCAAGTTTTATACAAAAACACGGGCTTAAAACAGACGTGGAAATCGACGGGGGAATTACAACCGAAAATGTGAAAAGCGTAAAAGAAGCGGGCGCAAACGTAATAGTCGCGGGAAGCACGGTGTTCAACGCGCCCGACAAACGAAAAATTATTTCCGAGTTAAGAACGGTTTAAAAGTTGTCAAATTCCGACAAGTTGCGCATATAATACTTAAAAGGAGTTTAATATGAGAATTTGTTGTGTAAAACCGCCTAAGATAATAAGAAAAATACTTAAACTGTTTTTTTGTAAAAAACAAAACGACAACTAATCGAACGAAAAAAAGACCGCCCGACCACGCATATTAAAAAGTTTAATGCGTTGCCAAGCGGTCTTCGATATTTTAAAGTTAAATAAGTTCTATTACCGTTTCGCTTACCTTTCCCGTTTCTTCCAGTTGTTTAGAAAGTTTTTCGAATACAGACGGAACGTCTTCGAATTTTGCTTTGCCTACGGGCAGGTGCGAAAGATTTATCGCCTTGTTAGATATAAGGTTTATACTAGATGCGGTGTTGCCAAATCCGTTGTTTATACAAAGAATATCCAGCTGTTTTTTTATTGCCTGAGTAAAGGTGATAGGGCTGTTTTTGTACGCCGAACCTGTAAATACCACGCCTGCGCCGAACGACGCAAGGTTAAACGCTTTGGCTACGGGAATGTTACAGTCGGAAATGTAAATAACTTTTTCTGCCATTCTACCGCTGGTAATCATAAAAACTTCGTCTTTCCAGTTGTCGTTTGCGCCTAAAACGTAATAGATACCCGAATCTTTTGCCGTTTTATAATCTTCTTCGTCTGTCGTCATTAAAATAGGAACGGCAGAATAATAAATTAAAAGTTGCGAAAGAATGTTTCCGAAATTGTTTGCGCCTATAACCGCAACATAATCGCCCTTTTGTATATTAAGTTTGTCTACTATGGCAATGGCAAGCGAAATATGTTTAATAAAAAGCGCGTCGAAATCAGAAACGTTGTCGGGCAGGGTAAACAGTTTTTCTGCGGGGGCAGAAACGAAATCCCTTAAAAACCCGTGAAGGTCTTCGCCGGCGACATACATATCCGAACATTTTTGATATTCGCCGTTAATACAGTTATAACATTCTCCGCACTCGGTATTAGGCTCTACATAAACGTGTTTGCCTTTTTCTAGGTCGAAAAGGTTTGCTTCCGCTTGACTTACTATACCCGTACCGCTGTTGCCTAAAACGATATTGTCGGCAAAAATTTCGCCGTTGTAACGCAAAACGTCGCCCAGCGTAATTAACGCGTGGGTGGTTTTGATTTTAGGCGAGCCGACGAGTTTAGCGTCTTCGGTAATTTCTTTAAGTTCTAACTTTTTCTCGTCGGTAATTGTCCAACCTTTCATAAAAATCTCCGTACAAACAGAAAAATCAAATATATTATATTATAAAAAACAAAAAATAGCAAGCGTTTAGCCCTTCAAATATTATTTTGAAAAATTTCCGAAATTGCGCGATTTATAGTTGACTATATTTTAAAAATATATTATAATCGTTTAGTAAATTACGAAAAGAGGTGCATTATGAAACAGGGTATTCATCCGGATTATCACGAAGTAACCGTTACTTGTGCTTGTGGCGAAACTTTTAAAACCGGCTCTACTAAAAAAACCGATACCATAAAGGTTGATATTTGCAGTAAATGTCATCCTTTCTTTACGGGTAAGCAAAAATTGGTAGACACCGGCGGCCGTGTTGACAAGTTCAACAGAAGATATGGCAATATTAGTAAATAGTTGTCAATTATTACGGCTTTAAGGGGAAGAAAATATACCCTTAAAGCCTTTTTTATAATCTATGGCAAAAAAAGAAAACACAAAAAAAACCGAAAAAAAGACTTCTATCGGCGGTCAAGCCGTAATAGAAGGGGTTATGATGCGCGGTAAAACGGCAATGGCAACGGCTGTGCGCGACGAAAACGGTAAAATTTTAACCGAAGCCAAACGATTAAAAAATTCTAAGGCGCAAACTCGTATTTCACGTATTCCGATAGTGCGCGGTGTGTACTCTTTCGTGCAATCGTTGTTCGGTGGAATGGGCGTGCTTATGCGTTCGGCAGAAGTTTTCGGCGACGGCGAACCGACCAAGTTCGAAAAGTGGGTTTCCGAAAAACTTAAAATAGACGTGCTAAGCGTAATATCGGGCTTAGGTCTTGTTTTAGGTTTGGCGCTTGCGGTATTTTTGTTTATATGGCTTCCGCAATTTATAAGAACTTCGCTAGAAAGTTTAGCGGGCGTAACCTTTAATATATGGGCAAAAAACTTTATAGAAGGCGGACTTAAACTGCTTGTTTATATAGGCTACATTCTTTTGGTGTCGCTTATGAAAGACATTAGGCGAACCTTTATGTATCACGGTGCCGAACATAAAACCATTTCTTGTTACGAAAAGGGTTTAGATTTAACCGTAGAAAACGTAAAGAAATGCAAAAGGGTTCACGACCGTTGCGGAACGACGTTTATATTTTTGGTAATGCTTATAGGCATTTTGGTTTTTGCCTGTTTCGAAGCATTGGTCGGTGCTTCGGTAAACGGAAGATTGAGAGTTGCGCTTAAAATTTTACTTTTACCGATTGTGGCAGGTTTGTCGTATGAACTTTTAAAAGCATTGTCTAAAACGGAGTGTTGGGCAGTTTACCCCTTAAAGATTCCGGGGTTATTGTTACAAAGAATTACGACAAGGGAACCCGACGACCAAATGATAGAAGTGTCTATTACGGCTTTTACCAAGGTTCTTGAAATGGACGAAGACGCTTCTATTCCCGAGTGCGAGTTCGAAATTTCAAAAAAACGTTCGGAAGTTTTAAAATCGGTTAAAGAGCAACTGTTAAAAGCAGGCATAACCGAACAAGCCGAAGCGGAGTGGATAGTAAGTTTAACGCTTAATATTAAACGGGACTCGGTAAATACCGACGATATGGTAGACGCAACGTCGATAAAAAAAATAAACGATCTTACGCAAATGCGCACAAGCGGAAGACCGCTTTGGTATTGCGTGGGCGACACGGACTTTTACGGGTATACGTTAAAGGTAGACGAAAGGGCGCTTATTCCCAGACCGGAAACCGAACTTTTGGTAGAAAACGCCTTAAAATATATAAAATCCGACAGTAAAGTTTTAGACTTATGTACGGGTAGCGGTGCGATAGCGGTTGCAATAAACAAAAGTTCTAACGCCTTTGTTACCGCAACCGACGTAAGTTTAGAAGCGCTTTCGCTCGCAAAAGAAAATTCCGAAATCAACGGTGCGGAAATAGAGTTTATACAAAGCAATATGTTTGACGGCATAAAAGACAGGAAGTTCGACGTTATCGTATCTAATCCGCCGTATATAAAAAGCCAAGACATAAACTCTCTTCAAAACGAAGTAAAAAATTACGAGCCGATTATTGCGTTAGACGGCGGTTTAGACGGCTTGGATTTTTACAGAGAGATTGCAAAAAACGTAAAAGATTATCTCTCCGGCAACGGCGTTCTGTTATTAGAGTGCGGTTACAATCAGGCGCAAGAAATAAAAGAATTGCTGGTCGGATTTAAAAGCGTAGAAATAGTAAAAGATTACGAACAAATCGAAAGAATTATAGTGGCGGTAATTTAATGTTTAAAAAACTTGACAAAATGCTTGAACGGTACGAAAAACTTAACGTTTTGGTGGGCGACGCAGATGTTATTTCGCGTATGGACGAATGGAAGGCTTACACGAAAGAACTTTCGGAAATCACCGAAACGGTAGAAAAGTATACCGAATATAAAAAAGTTCTTAAAGAACAGACAGATGTAAAAGAAATGCTTGCCGAAGAAACCGACGCCGAAATGAAAGTGTTAATGAGAGAAGAGTTAGAAACGTGCAAAGACAAACTTCAAACCATTTCTGACGAGTTAAGGGTATTGCTTTTACCCAAAGACCCCAACGACGACAAAAACGTTATTATGGAAATTCGCGGTGGTGCCGGTGGCGACGAAGCCAACCTTTTTGCCTACGAACTTTATAAAATGTATATAAAGTACGCCGAAAAAAATCGTTGGAAAACCGAAGATATAGACATTAGCGTAACCGAACTCGGCGGTCTTAAAGAAGCGGTCTTTTCCATTACGGGCAAGGGCGTATACAGTAAACTAAAATTCGAAAGCGGTGTTCACAGAGTTCAGCGCGTACCCGAAACGGAATCTCAGGGAAGGGTTCATACGTCTACGGCTACGGTGGCGGTGCTACCCGAAGCAACCGATGTAGAAATTAAAATAGAAGAAAAAGACTTAAAGGTAGATACTTTGCGTTCTTCGGGTGCAGGCGGGCAACACGTAAACAAAACCGAGTCTTGCATAAGGCTTACGCATTTGCCGACGGGCATAGTGGTTTTGTGTCAAGACGAGCGTTCGCAAACCAAAAACCGCGAAAAGGCGATGAAGGTTTTAAAAAGCAGACTGTACGATTATTACCAGTCGCAAGCGGATAAAGAGTATTCCGACAACAGAAGAAGTCAGGTCGGAACGGGCGACCGTTCGGAACGTATAAGAACGTACAATTTCCCGCAAGGCCGTGTAACCGACCACAGAATCGGTCTTACGCTTTATTCTATAGATAACTTTATGTTAGGCGAAATAGACGAAATGGTAGAAGCGCTTGCAATAGCCGACAGGGAGAGTAGGCTGGCGCAGGGCTTTGACGAAGATTAAGCAATTACAGAAAAAACAAACGGAGAAAGATTATGACAATTTCTAAAAGAGTAAAAGGTATAGCGCCGTCACTGACGTTAGAAATAACCGCAAAAGCAAAAAAACTTAAATCGGAAGGCGTTTCAGTAATCGGATTCGGTGCAGGCGAGCCCGACTTTAACACGCCCGACTACATAAACGATTCGGCTAAAAAAGCCATAGACATAGGCTTTACCAAGTATACTCCCGCATCGGGTATGGCAGAACTTAAAAACGCCATTTGTCAAAAATTTAAAACCGATAATAATTTAGACTATACTCCCGACCAGATTATTATTTCTACCGGTGCTAAAAGTTCGCTTTTTCATACGATAAGCGCAATAGTAGACGACGGCGAAGAAGTTATTTTACCGTCTCCGTATTGGTTGACTTATCCTGAACTCATCGGGCTTGCAGGCGGTAAAACGGTTTACGTAAAAACAACCGCCGAAACAGGTTATAAAATGACCGCCGAACAGTTGAAATCGGCTATTACCGACAAGACTAAGGCACTTATACTAAATTCTCCCAGCAACCCTACGGGCGCGGTTTATTCCGAACAAGAAATTAAGGCAATCGCCAAGGTTTGCGAAGAAGCGGGCATTTATGTTATTTCCGACGAAATTTACGAAAAACTTATTTACGGCGGAGAAAAACATTATTCTATCGCTTGCGTAAGCGATTATACCAAAGAACACACGGTGGTTATTAACGGTATGTCTAAGTCTTATGCGATGACGGGTTGGAGAATAGGTTACTTGGCA
Source organism: uncultured Christensenella sp. (assembly GCA_964475885.1). Classification (GTDB taxonomy): domain Bacteria; phylum Bacillota; class Clostridia; order Christensenellales; family Borkfalkiaceae; genus UBA1259. The sequence goes on along the minus strand of CAYYYD010000001.1, from coordinate 34,387 downwards.
GGTCCTAAAGATATAGTAAAAGCCATTTCGGGTATGCAAAGCCATACCACAAGCAACGCTTGTTCTATATCGCAGTACGCTTCGGTAACCGCCCTTACCGCACCGGAAGGCAAAGATTTTATACAAAAAATGCAAAAGGTTTTCGACGAAAGAAGAAAATTTATGATAGAACGTTTGGCTAAAATGCAAGGCATAATCGTTGCAGAACCAAAAGGCGCATTCTACGTTTTTGTCAACGTGTCGTCTTATTACGGCAAAAAGTATAACGACACGGTTATAAACGGCTCGCTGTCTTTTTCGGATATGGCGTTAAAAGAAGGCGTTGCGCTTATTCCGGGTATCGCTTTCGGCGACGACGATTGCATAAGGCTGTCTTATGCGATATCTATAGAAGATATACAAGAAGGCTTAAACAGATTAGACAACTTTCTTAAAAAGATTAAGTAAAAAAAAGGAGACAGATTATGTTTGAAAGAAGTAAAAAAACAAACTTGCTTGAAGAAAAATTGTATTCTTATACGTTGCAAGACGTAGAAGACCCCCAATACTATCGCGACATTTTCGATTACGAGCATGTTCCCAAAATATTATTTAACTCGCTTTACGTTCCTATGTCTATGCCCGAAAATATTTGGATTACGGACACGACGTTCCGCGACGGTCAGCAGTCTACTTCTCCGTTTACAGTAGAACAGATTACCGAACTTTACAAACTAATGTCTAGGCTTGGCGGTAAAAAGGGTATTATTCGTCAGTCGGAATTCTTTTTGTATTCCGAAAAAGACAGAAAAGCCGTAGATTCTTGTAGAAATTTGGGTTTAGAGTTTCCTGAAATTACCAGTTGGATAAGGGCTAACAAAGAAGACTTTCAACTTGTAAAAGATATGGAAATTAAAGAGACGGGTATTTTAACCAGTTGTTCGGACTATCATATATTCAAAAAAATGAAACTTACTCGCGCACAGGCAATGGACAAGTATTTGGGTATAGTAAAGTCGGCGCTAGATTCGGGTATTAAACCCAGATGCCACTTCGAAGACATTACCAGGGCAGACTTTTACGGATTTGTCGTTCCGTTCGCAAACGAACTTATGAAACTTTCTAAGGAAAGCGGAATACCTATAAAAATAAGGGCATGCGACACTATGGGCTTTGGCGTATGTTTCCACGGCGCCACGCTTCCCAGAAGCGTTCCGGGTATCATTTACGGCTTAAATCACTACGCCGAAGTTCCCAGCGAACTTATAGAATGGCACGGACACAACGACTTTTACAAGGTTGTATCTAACGCTTCTACCGCTTGGTTATACGGCGCTTCGGGTGTAAACTGCTCGCTTTTAGGTATAGGCGAAAGAACGGGTAACTGTCCGTTAGAAGCAATGGCAATCGAATACGAGTCTTTGGTCGGTTCTTCCGACGGTATGGACTATACCGCAATAACCGACATAGCAAATTACTTCGAAAAGGAAATAGGTTACGTAATTCCGCCCAGAACACCGTTCGTCGGAAGAAGTTTTAATTCTACTCGTGCAGGTATTCACGCCGACGGAATATTAAAAGACGAAGAGATTTACAATATATTCGATACCAAAAAACTTTTAAACAGACCTTTACTCGTTTCTATAAACAACAACAGCGGTCTTGCCGGTATAGCTTATTGGTTAAACGAGTATTACAGTATTCCTAAGGAACACAGAATAGAAAAGTCGCACCCCATCGTTGCAAAAATCAAAGAAATGGTAGACGAAGAATACGCACACGGCAGATGCAGTGTAATGGGCGACGACGAGTTAGACGCTATGCTATGCGCCATTGACAAGAGTTTTCATAAAAAATTATTAAATAATGCCGAATAATTTTTAAAAACCTATTGAAATTTGTCTAAAAGTATTATAGAATATAAGTACAAACAATAATTTATTTCATCAGGAGGGAAAGCATGAAGATTGTTTACGGACCCAAAGGTTCTGGTAAAACTAAAATTATAATCGAGAGCGCGAATAACGCGTTATCCGAAGCAAAAGGGCACGTTGTATTTATAACCGATACAAGCAGATATTCTAGGGATTTAAAGCAACCCATAAGATTTTTAGACGTATCGAGTTTTGCAATTCAGGGTGTCGACGGTTTAAGGGGCTTTATTAAAGGAATAGTTGCCGCAAACGGCGATAACGAATACATATTTATAGACGGCATTGCCAGAATATCAAATAAACCTTTAACCGAACTCGGTTCGATTTTCGAAGCAATCGAGATGCTAGAAAAAGAATTCGGCGTTAAATTCGTGCTTACGGTAAGTTCTTCTAAAGAAGATTTACCCGAATACGTATTAAAACACGTTGAATAGTTGATTTTTTATACTGAAATGGTGTAAAATTAAAGTCGGAATAAATTTATTCCGACTTATTTTTTACGGACGGTTATTATGAAATTTATTAGTACAAGGGGCGGTAGTTCGGTAGACTGTTCTGCCCAAGCGATAGTAAAAGGTCTTGCCGACGACGGCGGTCTTTTCGTTCCGGAAACTTTTCCCGATTTATCAAACAGAATATCCGATATGCTTTCTATGGATTATGCCGAAAGGGCGTCTACGGTTATAGGTTCTTATTTACAAGAATACGACCAAGCCAAACTTTTGTCGGCGTGCAAATCGGCGTATTCTCGTTTTACAAACGACGACGGCGCAACGTTGGTTAAACTAGACGACAACACGTATGTTTTAGAACTTTTTCACGGGCCGACTTTGGCGTTTAAAGATGTGGCGCTAACGCTTTTACCTTATCTGTTAAGGGAAGGCGCAGACATTACCGGCTTAAAAGAAGAGATTTTAATACTCGTCGCCACAAGCGGAGATACGGGCAAGGCCGCGTTAGAAGGTTTTAAAAACGCAAAAGGTATTAAAATCTGCGTGTTCTATCCGACGGGTGGTGTCAGTGATATGCAAAAAAGACAAATGTCTACGCAAGAAGGCGACAACGTAAACGTGGTAAGTGTTAAAGGTAATTTCGACGATTGCCAAACTGCCGTTAAAAAGATTTTTTCGGACAAGGCAATTCAGAGTTTGTTAAAAGAAAAGGGCGTGGTTTTTTCCAGTGCCAACTCTATAAACTTCGGCAGACTCGTTCCGCAAATAACTTATTATTTTTCGGCGTACTGCGACCTTGTAAACGGCAACCAAATAAAGTTGGGCGATAAGGTAGATTTCTGTGTTCCGACGGGTAACTTCGGCAATATTCTTGCAGGCTACTACGCAAAAAAAATGGGGCTTCCCATAGGCAAACTCGTTTGCGCTTCTAACGAAAACAATGTTTTGACCGAGTTTTTCGAAACGGGTACTTACGACGCTAACAGAGAGTTTTATAAAACAACTTCTCCGTCTATGGATATTCTTATTTCAAGTAACTTAGAGCGTCTTGTTTTCGAACTTAGCGATAGAAACGCCGAACTTACCAAAAACAGAATGAATCAACTAAAGAATTTAGGTACATATTCTGTAACAGAAGACGAAAAAAAGCGTCTTTTAACCGAGTTTGTCGCAGGCTATTGCGACCAACAAGACTGCGAAGAAACGATATTAGACGTCTTTGACGAATACGGTTATGTTTCGGATACTCACACCGCAGTTGCACTTAACGTGGCGTTCGGGTACGGCGTAGGTAACGGCGGTTTTAAAAATCCTATGGTGGTTTTAAGCACTGCAAGTCCGTATAAATTTCCGCAAAGCGTTTATAAATCTTTGACGGGCAAATACGTTTCCGATGCGTTTAAGTCGGCCGAAAAACTTTACCAACTTACCGCAGAAGAAATTCCCGAACAAATTCTAAAACTAAAAGAAAAACCAGTAAGATTTGAAAAGGTTGTCGATAAAAACGGTATTTTAGACAGCGTAAAAGAATTTTTAGGGTGTTAATTTAAGAATATTTCAAGTAAGGTATATTAAAATGGAAGATAAGAAAATATTATTCAGCGCAATTCAGCCGAGCGGAATTTTAACAATCGGCAACTACTTAGGCGCATTACGTAATTTTAAAAAACTACAAGACGATTATAACGGCGTGTTTGCGCTTGCAGATTTACATACGCTTACCGTAAAACAACAAGCAAGTACGCTTCGTGCAAATTCTTACGAACTTGTCGCACTGTATCTCGCTTGCGGGCTAGACCCCGAAAAGTCTGTGATATTCGCACAGTCGCACGTTTCCGCACACGCCGAACTGACTTGGGTTTTGAATACCATATGTTATCCGGGCGAACTTTCGCGTATGACCCAGTTTAAAGACAAAAGTCTTAAACACGAAGACAACGTAAATATGGGTTTAATGGACTATCCCGTTTTAATGGCTTCGGATATACTTCTTTATCAGTCGGAACTTGTTCCTATCGGCGCTGACCAAAAGCAACACCTAGAACTCGCTCGCGACCTTGCAATCAGGTTTAACAATCGTTTCGGCGAAACATTCAAAGTTCCCGAAGGGTATATCAGCAAACAAACGGCAAGGGTAATGAGTCTTGCCGAACCCGAACGCAAAATGAGTAAGTCGGACGCAAACTTAAACGCGTTTATTTCTATGAACGACGATTCCGACACCATTATTCGTAAGTTTAAGCGTGCCGTTACCGATAGCGACAACAGTATTGTATATTCTCCCGAAAAGCCGGGTATCAGCAATTTGCTGTCTATTTATTCGGCGTTTAGCGGAAAAACGATAGAACAGGCAGAACAAGAGTTTGCCGGCAAAGGCTACGGAGATTTTAAGTTAAAGGTCGGCGAAGCGGTGGCAAGCGTTATAGAGCCTATAAGACAAGAAAAAAATAAAATTTTATCCGACAAAGCGTATTTAGACGAAGTGTTAAAAATCGGTGCCGAAAAGGCCGAAAGGCTGGCGTATAAAACGCTTTCTAAGGTTTATAAAAAACTCGGGCTTTTACCGAGAAAAAGGGGTTAGTATGTTCGGTTACGTTAAAACCGATACGCCGAATATGTATGTTAAAGATACCGTATTGTATAAAGCGATGTATTGCGGTTTATGTAAAGGTATCGGCGAAGTTTCGGGTACGCGCGGTAGAATGGTTTTGAATTACGATTTAACCTTTCTTTCCGTTTTGCTTCACAATTTATCGGATATAGATGTTAAAATAGAAAAACAACGCTGTATTCTTCATACGGTAAAAAAACGTCCGATAGCGGTGCCCGACGAACTGACAAAAAAAATCGGTGCTTTTAACGTAATACTCGCAAGATATAAAATCGTCGACGACGTTATAGACGCAAAAAAGGGCAGAGTTAAAAATTTGTTCTTTTCAAAAGCATACAAAAGGGCAAAAAAGTTTATGCCCGAACTAGACGAAATCGTTTCTAAAAATTATAAGTCGTTACGTCGTTACGAACAGAATAACAGCGACAGTATAGATATGGTGTCCGACAGTTTCGGAAACATCATTTCGCAGTCGGTAACCGTGTTAATCGGCGAAGTTGCCGACGAAAACGTTCTTTCGCTGTCATATAATTTAGGCAAATGGATATACTTAATCGACGCGCTAGATGATTTTAATAAAGACAAATCTAAAAACAACTTTAACGTTTTTGTAAATATTTATAAAGACGCCGAAACTAAACAATCGCTTTTAGAAAAACATTCTAACGAAATAGTGCCCGTGTTTGCGCAGGTTTTGGGCGATATAGCCGAAGCGTCGCAAAAACTTAAATACAAATTTAATCACGATATAACAGACAATGTGCTTTTATTAGGGTTAAAGCAAGAAACAAAAAGGATAATGGAGAAAAAATAATGAAAGAAAACTACAAGATTTTAGGTGTTTCCGAAAACGCTTCCTTGCAAGAAATAGAAGAAGCGTATAAAAAACTTAAAGATAAATATTCGAAAGAGCGTTTTTACGAAGGCGAAATCGGTAACGATGCCGCAAGAAACCTTACCAAATTAGAAAACGCATATTCAGAAATTATGTCCGAAAGAAACGCAAAAACCAGTCAGTCTTCTAACGATTCCGTCGGTTTAGCCGAAATAGAAAGGCTTATTAAAGACGGTAAAATTTCCGAAGCGCAAAACAAATTAGACGATTTTTCCGAAAGAAGCGCAGAGTGGCACTATCTTCAAGCGGTGGTTTTTTATAAAAAGAATTGGAATAACGAAAGTAAAAAACAATTAGAAATCGCTATGAATATGGACCCGTATAATTCTAAGTATTCCGATTCTTACCAAAAACTCAAACAGAAAACCGAATACAATCAGCAACACTTTAACCAAAACACCAACACGCAAGCCGACTATAACAACAGGCAAATGGGCGGTACAAACGACTGTATGTCTTTTTGTGCGACTTGGTGCTGTATGGATATGTTATTTAATCTTTGTTGCGGTTGCAGATAAATGAAAAGCAAACTTATAACCGTTTCGGCGGTAAGTTCGGCTCTGGTTGCCGTCTGCTTAACGATAGGCGCGTATTTCGACGTTGCCGATTTGATTGCGTTGGTTTTGGCGTCTGCGTTCGTAATTTTACCGCTGTATTATAAATCTAAAACGGCATGCTTTCTAAGTTATTTGTCGGGCGGAATTATAGCCGTAATACTCAGCGGTTTTAATTTTACCTATTCTATCGTGTTTCCCGCATACTTTGTGTTTTTCGGCGTCTTTCCAATTGTAAGAAACATAATGGCAGACAAAAACGTCAACAAGGTTTTAACGCTTGTTTTGGGGCTTGTTTGGTGCGTTGCAACCTTTTTCGGTATGTATTTTTATTATACCGCCGTTATGAGTTTAGATTTTTCTACAATGCCGGCGTGGGTACCGCAATGGGTTAGCGAAAGCATAATTTATTTTGTGGGCGTAATAGGGGTTGTTTTTTATTTTATATTCGACAGATACGTACTGGTCGTAAGAATATTTTTCGACAGATACTTAAACCGCATTATCAAATAGGTGAAATATGCAAAAGAACCAAGAGATAATTTCAACGGTAACCGCAAACGGATATAACGGTGAAGGAATAATTAAGGACGAAAACAAGGTTGTGTTCGTCCCTTTTGCCATTTCGGGCGAAAAAATAAAATACAAGGTATTAAAGGTTTCAAACAAAATCTCCTACGGCAAAGTCGTAGAAATTTTAACTCCCGCAAAAGAACGCGTTGCGCCTAAATGCTCGGTGTTCGGTAAATGCGGTGGTTGTCAGTTGCAACATATAAGGTACGACGCGCAACTAAAAATAAAAGAAGAAAACGTTAAAACAACTTTCAAAAAAGTCGCAGGTCTAAACGTAAACGTAAACCCGACCGTAAAAGGCGAAAGCGAATGGGGGTACAGAAACAAACTTCAACTTCCCGTAGGCGAAGTAAACGGTAAAACGGTTATAGGGTTTTATGCGGAAAATTCGCACAGAATAGTCGAAATAGAAGATTGCCCCATAAACGCAGGCTGGACTAAAAACATTATTTCGGCTTTTAAAAAATACATTAGTAAGTTTAACGTAACGGGGTATAACGAAAAAAGTCATACGGGCGAACTAAGGGAAATAACCGTTAAAGAAGTTAAAGGTAACCTTATAATTACCGTAGTTACGCTGACAAAAAAACTAAAAAATTCCGACGAACTCGTTGGTATATTAAAAGAAAATTTAGACTTTAATTTTTCGCTTTACCATAACATAAACGACAAAAAGACCAACGTTATTTACGGCGATGAGTTTAGGCTTGTTTACGGTGAACCCGACTATACCGCAGAGATGTTAGGTATAAAATATAAAATCGGCGTAAGAAGTTTTATGCAGGTAAATTCTTCTGTGTGCGAAAAACTTTATACGGCTGTAAAAGACGCTTGTCGGCTTACGCCCGACACCACGGTTATAGACGCATACAGCGGTGCAGGGCTAATGACCGCTTTGCTTTCTAAAAACTCAAAAAGGGCAATCGGCATAGAAATCGTGCCCGAAGCGGTTGACTGCGCAAACGACTTGGCTCGCCTTAACGGATTACAAGAAAAAGTCAGTAATTATAATGCGAAATGCGAAGACATTCTACCAGACATAATCGCAAAAGAAAAGGCTAAAAACTCTGAAATTTGTTTGGTTTTAGACCCGCCCAGAAAAGGTTGCGACAAAAGGGTTATACAGTCTGTTATAAACAGCGACATAGACCGTATAGTATACGTTTCGTGTATGCCGTCTACTCTTGCAAGAGATGTCGGTTTAATTTGCGGAACGCTTAAATTTACATCGGAAGGCATTGTAAATGCCGATTGCCAAAACTTAAAATACGACGTAGAACTTGTACAGCCCTTCGATATGTTTTCGCAGTGTAAACATATAGAAACGCTTGTTTGCCTTACCAAAAAAAATTGATTTAAAAATGTTTTCGACAAGTTTTTAAAGGATAAAAAATGAAATTCGTAATCGACCACGACTATCATATTCATTCGCAGTTGTCTGCCTGTTCGGGCGACCCCGAGCAAACGACGGAACGAATTTTACTGTATGCGAAAGAAAACAGGTTGTCCGAAATTTGTTTAACCGACCACTATTGGGATAGCGCCGTGTCGGGTGCTTCCGGTTGGTATGCGTCGCAAAATTTCGATTATATCAGTCAAGCCAAACCCTTACCGCAAGACGACTCGGTAAAATTTTTGTTCGGTTGCGAAACGGAAATAGATAAATTTTTGACTCTCGGAATACCGCAGACCAGATTTAACGACTTCGATTTTATAATAATTCCCACAACTCATTTGCATATGAAAGGGTTTACCGTAACCGAAGAAGACGCAAAAAACAATAAAAAATTAGCACGACTTTGGGTTGCTCGTTTAGACGCTTTGTTAAATAAATCTTTACCGTTTAGTAAGGTCGGTATTGCTCATTTAGTCTGTCCGCTTATTAACAATAAATCTAGAAAAGATTATTTAGAAACGCTAAACCTAATACCCGACGAAGATATGCAAAGATTATTTGCCAAGGCAAAAACGCTGGGTTGCGGTATCGAATTGAATTTAAGCGATATGTCTTTTGACGAGTCGGAAGCAGATACCGTTTTACGCCCGTTTTATATCGCCAAAAACTGCGGTTGCAAGTTTTATTTAGGAAGCGACGCTCACCGTCCTTCCGACTTTGCCAACGCCAAAGAAATTTTCGAACGTGCCGTTACGCTTTTGGGTTTAACCGAAAACGATAAATTTCATATCTGCTTAAAATAAAAGATTTTTTAATCAAGGTTATGCTGATAAAAGTTTTTGTGTTTTTATCGGTTTTTTTTTATTTTTACCTAAACGCTTGAATATTTTTAGGCGATATATTATAATAAACTTAACGATAACCAAAATTTTTCACTAACGACGACGGGGGAGTTTATGGGTAAAAAAATAGCAAATGTTTTAGAGTATTTTTTGATAGCGTTAATGGGTATGCTTCTTGCCATTGACTACGTTTTGTTTATAACGCCAAACAGTTTTGCCCCCGCGGGAATTAACGGTATTGCCGTAATGATTCAGTATAAACTAAACTTTTCGGTCGGTTATATGTCGCTAATCGTAAATATTCCGCTTTGCGCCTTTGCGTTTTTTATGATTGACCGAAAGTTCTCCGTAAAAACTCTCGTTTTCTGTTTGGTGTATTCCGGTTTTTATTTGTTGTTTCAGAATATAGAATACCTAACCAATTTTCAGTACAACGCCGAAGGTATAGATACCGTTTATCCGGTTATAATCGCAGGGCTTTTGGGCGGTCTGGTTTACGGCGTGTTGTTTAGGCTTAATTCTTGTACGGGCGGAACGGATATAGTCGCTAAATTTTTAAGCAAAAAGAAACCCTTTTTAAATTTCTTTTGGGTAACGTTTATATTAAATGCCGTTGTGGCGGTAGCGTCGTGTTTCGTGTATGCCGAAAGCGGAGTTTTAAATTATAAACCTGCTTGCCTGTGTATGCTGTATTGTTTCGTTTCTAGTTTTTTAGGAAACAGAATGTTAAAGGGTTACAAGTCGGCGTGCAAGTTTACCGTTATTACTCCGCACCCCGAAGAATTAGAAAAAGAAATTATACAAACGTTGCACCATTCTGCAACAAGGGTTAGCGGTAAGGGGATATATTCCGAGTCTGATAAAAGCGTGCTTATCTGTTTGGTAAACAAACACCAACTGGTCGACTTTGAAAAGATAATAAAAAAGTATCCCGAAACGTTTGCTTTTTTAGAATCGGTAGACCAAACTTTCGGTAACTTCAAAAAAATAAAATAACTAAAAACAAACAAAAATCACAAGGCAGGTAAAAATTTACTTGCCTTTTTTAGTGTAATAATTATTAAAAACCGATAGTATATTATACAAAAAGTTATCAACATTTGTTTGTAAAAATCGGGTAAAAATGTTGATAACTACCCCAAAAAACGCAAGTTATCAACATTATAAGGAGAAATGCGGTGGTCATAAAAAAGAACGGCATAGTAATCGTTTCCGTACTTGTTTTAACTGTTTTTACATTTATAGTCTGTTTCGGCGCAATAAGTAAAACAAGCATAGGCGAAGCGTCGTCTAGCGGAATAAAGGTTGTGCTCGACGCAGGGCACGGCGGAATAGACGGCGGAGTGTCGGGCGTAAACACGGGCGTAAAAGAAAGCGACCTAAATTTAAAAGTAGTAAAGCAACTAGAAAAATGTTTTATAGACGCAGGTATTTCCGTTGTGCTTACACGCTCGTCGGAAGCAGGTCTGTACGGTTTGGCGACAAAAAGTCTTAAAAAGAAAGATATGCAAAAACGCAGTGAAATAATAAACAAGGCAGAACCCGATTTGGTTATAAGCGTTCATATGAACAAGTACAGCGTATCTTCTAGACGCGGTGCGCAGGTTTTTTACAAAGACTCGTCCGAAAACGGAAAAATTTTGGCAGACTGTATTCAGCGCAGTTTTAACTCAATGGAGCAATCGGTAAGGGAATGTAGTCCGCTAACGGGCGATTATTACATACTAAATTGTTCGCCGTATACTTCGGTTATAGCAGAGTGCGGTTTTTTGTCTAACCCCGACGACGAAGCTCTTTTGGTTACCGAAGATTATCAGTACCGGGTCGCCTACGCTATATTTAAGGGCGCAGTCGAATATTTTAGCCAAACGACAATAAAATTCTGTCATTGACACGTGTTTTTTAATATCGACAAGCCTTTAAAATAGGGCTTGTTTTTTTTGGTTTTTAATTGCTTTTTTTCTTGTTATAATATATAATATAATATAAATTACTATGGAGAGTTTGTGTTTGTTTAATCTGGGCGAAAAAATGGATAAAAACAAAGCGAGTAACCTTAATCCCGTAGTCCTTGCTTTTGTAGGCGACGCGGTGTACTCGTTGTTTGTCAGAGAAAAACTCACCTTCGATTTCGACTGTAAGTCGGGGGAACTTAACAAACTTGCCACGTCCGTAGTTAGGGCTACTTCTCAGGCACAATTCGTTAAAAGCATAATTCCGCTTTTTAACCAAGAAGAACTTGCCGTTTTTAAGCGCGGAAGAAACGCCAAAAAAACTACGCGTTCTAAAAGCGCAAGCGTTTCGGAATACAATGCGTCTACGGGGTTCGAAGCGGTTTTGGGGTATTTGTACTTAACGGGCGAAACAGACAGATTAAATTATTTATTAAATGAAGGTAAAACAGAAAATGAAAGTTGAAGGAAGAAACGCTGTATACGAACTGCTAAAAACAGATAAAGAAATAGATAAAATTCTTGTTCAAAAAGATTTAAAAGACGAAGCAAGCAAAAGGCTTGTAAACGTTATAAGGTCTAACAAAGTTAAGGTTCAACTCGTAGACAAGTACGTAATAGACAAAGAATCCGAAAGTAAGCGCAGTCAGGGTTTTATCGCCTACGTTTCCGATTACAAGTATTTCGAAATAGAAGACGTTTTAGAAGCGGTAAAAGACAAAGACGGGTTTATAGTTATTTTAAACGAAATTTGTGACCCGCATAATTTAGGCAGTATTATAAGGGTGTGCGAGTGCGCCGGCGTAGACGGGCTTATTATAGGGAAAGACAGATGCGCAAGCGTAAACGACACGGTAATGCGTGTTTCCGAAGGCGCGCTTAATCACGTTAAAGTCGTAAGGGTTACCAACGTAAACACAACGATAGATTTATTAAAACAAAACGGTTTTTGGGTTTACGGCGCAGAAGCAGGCGGAAGCGACATATACAAAACCAACTTAAAGGGTAAACTTTGTTTGGTTATCGGCGGGGAAGACAGCGGTGTTAAGCGTTTAACCAAAGAAAAATGCGACGGAATTATTTCTATCCCCATGTTCGGAAAAATAAATTCGCTTAACGCTTCGGTCGCTTGCGGTGTGGCAGTATACGAAGCGGTAAGGCAAAGAATTACCGTAAAGGACTAGTATGGAATATTCGCGCTTAGACGACGAAGAACTTGTAAGGCTCGGTAAAAACGGCGATTCGGACGCGGTTCAGCATTTAATAGAACGCTATCGTCATACCGTTTTGGCGGTTTCTCGTTCGTATTTCCTTACAGGCGGAGACGCCGAAGATTTAGTTCAAGAAGGAATGGTCGGCGTTTTCCGTGCCATTATGACCTACGATTTTGAAAAGTCGAGTTTTAAAAGGTATGCCGTATTGTGTATTAAAACTTCGATTTTGTCTTTAATAAAAAAATCCAACAGCAACAAAAACAAACCGCTTAACGGGTATATTTCTTTGTCCGGCTATACCGACGATAACGATGCGGACAAGTCTTTAATAGTCGTCGGCGAAGATTTAGACCCCGAAAACAATTACATAAACAAAGAAGCGGAGTTAGAGTTGCAGTCTAAAATAAAGCGCGTTTTAAGTAAACTAGAAAATAAAATTTTGTCTTACTACCTTTTAGGGTATTCGTACGACGAAATCGCAACTTACACCAAAAAAGACAAAAAGTGTATAGACAACGCTTTGCAAAGAATTCGTAAAAAACTTTCTAAAGACAGTTAAAAAGGGGTGACGAATGTCGTATCTTGCTCTTTACAGAAAATACCGTCCGACCGGTTTTAACGACGTAATCGGTCAAGACCACATAGTAAAAACGCTTATCAACCAAATAAAAACAGGCAGGTTGGGGCACGCTTATCTTTTTACGGGCACTCGCGGAACGGGTAAAACTTCGCTTGCCAAAATTTTTGCCAAGGCAATAAATTGCGAAAACCCCGTAAACGGTTCCCCTTGCGGTAAGTGTTCGGCTTGTCTTTCGTTGTCCGACCCGTCTAATATCGACGTTTTAGAAATAGACGCCGCGTCTAATAACGGCGTAAACGAAATAAGAGATTTACGAGAAAACGTTCAGTATCCGCCCGTATCGTGCAGATACAAGGTTTATATCATAGACGAAGTTCATATGCTGTCGGGCCCCGCTTTTAACGCCTTGTTAAAGACGTTAGAAGAACCGCCCAAACACGCCGTGTTTATTTTGGCTACGACAGAAGTCCATAAAATTCCCGCAACTATTCTTTCTAGGTGTATGCGGTTCGATTTTAAATTGATTTCTACCGAAAAAATTGCCGAGCATATTGCAAACATTTACGACAAGCAGGGCAAAGAATACGAAAAAGAAGCGGTGTTCGCTATTGCAAAGGCAGGCGAAGGCAGTATAAGAGACGCTTTAAGCATAGCCGACACGGCGCTTTCTTACAGCGATAAAAAACTTACCTACGAGCAGGTAAACGAAATACTCGGTTCGACAAACGGCGAAGTTTTAGAAAGTTTTATACAAAGCGTACTAAACGGTAATTCGGGCGAAGTTTTGCAAACGATAGACCGACTCGCTTCGATGGGCAAAAGTATGAGCGTGTTAAATAAAGATGTAAACGGCGTTTTAAGAAATTTGCTTATAATAAAAACCTGCAACACGGCAAAAGAAATTTTAGGTTTACCCGAAGCCAAGTTTAACCGACTAAAAGAAATAAGCGACACCACAAACGAACAAAGGCTTTTAAGGGCAATGGAAATTTTTTCGCTTGCAGAAAACGATTTACGTTACTCGCTTCACCCCAGAATTTTATTCGAAACCGCGTCGGTAAAAGCAACCCGACCGGAGTCCGATTATAACATAGACGCATTGTTGTCCAGAATTAAAACGCTAGAAGATAAAATCGCTTCGGGCGTAAATACTGTTAAAATTCAAACGGAACAGTCTAATAATTCACAAAGCGAAGTTAAGGCGGTTACAGAACAAAAACCGCAAAACGCACAAGAACTTAAAGGCAAACTTTTGTATAATTTACGAAAGAACGGAAGCGAAATGCTTTGGAATTTTATGCAAAATGTAAGCGTAGAGTTAGAAGGTAAAAGGGTTGTTCTGTTTGTTAAAACGGTAGACGACGGCGAACTGCTAAACAAACCCGAAAATATGCAAAAGATTAAAAACGCTATTTCGGATTATTCTTCCGATATAGAAATACGCGTGTCTGATAAAGACAAGCAACTTAGCGACATAGACAAAGCGACCGAAAAAATAAAAAAGATTTTCGGCGACAATATAGTTATAGTAAAAGATTAAGTGTAAAAGGAGATTATTATGGCAGGATACAGAGGCGGTTTCGGTGGTTTCGGCGGTGGAAATCAAATGCAGAACTTAATGAAACAAGCACAAAAAATGCAAGAAGAAATGCAAAAAGCCCAAGCTGAACTAGAAGAAACTTTGGTAGAAGGTGTTTCGGGTGGCGGACTGGTTAAGGTTACGATGACGGCGAAAAAGGTCGTTAAAAACATAGAAATAAACCCCGACGCCGTCGACACCGAAGACATCACTATGCTAGAAGACCTTTTAATAGCGTCGCTTAACGACGGCTACGAAAAGGCAGAAAAACTTTGCAACGAAAAACTGGGTAACTTCAGCGGTTTGGGTTTATAAAATGAATATTTACATCGAGCCGATAGGTCGGCTTATAAACGAGTTTTCCAAACTACCGGGCGTCGGTTCTAAAACTGCGCAAAGATTTGCGTACAAGGTTATAAATATGACCGACGAAGAAGCGGAAAGTTTTGCCGAAGCAATAAAAAACGTTAAAAGAAACGTGCATTATTGTAAAATATGCGGTAACTATTCCGAGTCGGACGTTTGCGAAATCTGTAAACAAAGGTCGTCGGATGTTATCTGCGTAGTCAAAGAACCAAAAGACGTTATCGCCATAGAAAAGTTAAACGAGTTCAACGGAGTATATCACGTTTTGCACGGAACCATATCTCCGCTAGACGGAATAGGCCCTAACGACATAAATATTTCCGGGCTTTTAAAACGCATAAATCAGGGTAATGTAACCGAAATAATAATGGCTACCAACCCCGACGTAGAAGGCGAAGCGACGGCAATGTATATTTCTAATTTAATTAAACCGTTGGGTATAAAAGTAACGCGTCTTGCACACGGAATACCCATCGGAACCGATTTAGAATACGCCGACGAAGTAAGCCTTGCAAGGGCATTTGTAGAAAGAAAAACAATTTAGCGGTGTCTGTATGAAAATAAGTGTTTTGGGTTGCGGAAGATGGGGTTCTTTTTTAGCGTGGTATTTAAACAGCCAAAACCACGACGTAGTAATGTGGGGCAGAGAAAACAGTCCGTCTTTTTTGCAACTTAAAAATAATTCTAAAAACGAATATGTCGTTTTAGACGAAAAAATTAAACTTACTTCCGACTTGGGTTTTGCAATAAACCACGCCGAAGTAATAATCGTTTCTATAAGCGCACAGTCGTTGCGCGCGTTTTTAACTGACGTCGTTACCTACGATATAAACGATAAAATCTTTTGCCTTTGTATGAAAGGTCTAGAAGAAGAAACGGGCAAGCGTTTGTCAGAAGTCGCCGTAGAATGCGGTATAAACAAAAACAACGTGGCGGTATGGGTAGGTCCAGGGCATATTCAGTCTTTTACGAACGGGCTTCCCAACTGTATGGTTATCGACTCCGACAACAAAACCCTTGTAAAATATTTATCGGACAGTTTTAGAAGTCCGCTTATACGTTTTTATTATGGCGACGATTTAATCGGTAGCGAAATAGGTTCGGCTTCTAAAAACGTAATAGGCATTGCGGCGGGTATGCTAGACGGTGGCGGTTACACCACTCTTAAAGGTCCGCTTATGTCTAGGGGCGCAAGGGAAGTGGCAAGGCTTATTAAGGCTTTGGGCGGAAACGAATTGTCGGCTTACGGGCTTTGTCATTTAGGCGACTACGAAACGACATTGTTTTCGGAGTATTCGCACAACAGAAAATTCGGCGAAGACTTCGTAAAAGGCGTTAAGTATGACAAGCTTGCCGAAGGCGTTTCTACCGTTAAAGCGCTTAAACTTTTGGGCGAAAAGCACAATGTAGATTTGCCCATAACAAACGCCGTATACTCTATTATATACGAAGGGAAAGAGCCGATGTCGGTATTCTTGTCGCTTTTTTCCAGAAGCACCAGAAAAGAATTTTAAAATATATTAGGAGAAAACAAAATGTTATACGTAATGTCTTACGAAACCAAACTCGCTTTGTGGTGGGACGCTAGGCGTGATTTCAAAGAAGGGTATGTTTACCGCGTCTGGATAGACGGCGCCTGTGTTTTAACCGATAAGGTTTTGTACGATTTCAATAATTTACAGGCAGGGCGTACTTATAATTTAACCGTCGAACTTTTAGACGAAAAGGGTAACAAGGTCGGCAAAACCGAAACTATGCAGGCAAGTACTTTGCCTTACAGAAAGTGTATAGATATGTCTAAACCGCCGTACAGTCTTGTCGGCGACGGTAAAACAGATTATACCCAAATAATAAACAAAGCAATCGACGACTGCAAAGCAGACGAATTTTTGTATTTTCCGTTGGGCAGATATGTTTGCGGAAAACTAAATTTTTCGGGCTCTATAAAAATCAAAATGGACGCCGGCGCGGTATTCTGTTCTAACGACAAGGAGATTAGTTTATGATAAACACGGTAATTTTTGACGACCAAATTAAACTTTGGTGGGACTATAATAGACTTTCGTTAAAACAAAGGTACGTAGTGTACGGCAATTCTACCAAACTCGGCGAAACGGAAAAGACTCATTTTACCGTTAAAGATTTATCGGGTGATACCGAGTATTCTTTTATCGTAAAACTTATCGACGCCGAAGGTAACACAATAAAAGAAATAGGTAGCGCTTGCGTAAAAACGCTTGTTACCAGAAAAAGATTAGACGTAACCAAACCGCCTTACAACGCAGTAGGCGATGGTAAAACAATAAACACAAAAGCAATTCAGCATGCAATAGACGATTGCAAACCTAACGAGTGCGTTTATATTCCCGACGGTGTGTTTATGACAGGCGGTTTAATGCTTCATAGCGATATGGAACTTCGTCTTTCCGATAAAGCGGTGTTGCAAGGCACTTCCGACAGACTAGACTATTTACCCAAAATAAACAGCCGTTTCGAAGGGTACGAGTGCGTTTGTTACCGTTCTTTAATAAACACCGGCAACCTAGACCACAACGACGGATACAACTGTAAAAACGTTATTATTCGTGGCGGAACCATTATGGGTGGCGGAAACAAATTAAGAGAAGACATTATAGAATACGAAAAAGCCTTTTTCCAAGAAGAAACCCGTAAAAACGGCGGTACCGAAGACGAAATATATTCGTTCGATAACAACATCGTATTGCCGGGTAGAACACGCGGTAGGGCAATGCACATAGCCAACAGCCAAAACGTAATAATATCCGATACCGTAACGGGAAACGGCGCTTCGTGGAACTTGCATTTTATTTATTCCGATAATGTAGTTACCTGCGGTTGCAAAATTATTTCTAACGGTATAGGTAACGGCGACGGTTGGGACCCCGACTCGTCTACCAACTGCGTTTTGTTCGATATAGAATTTTGCACGGGCGACGACTGTGTGGCAATTAAATCGGGTAAAAACCCCGAAGGAAACATTATTAACCGTCCTACCGAACACGTAAGAATTTTCGATTGTTCGGCAAACGAAGGGCATGGCATTGCTATCGGAAGCGAAATGTCGGGCGGTGT
>CAYYYD010000001.1:0-16267 GCA_964475885.1 uncultured Christensenella sp. | reverse complement strand
CAAACAAACGAAGTATGAAGTTATAGAAACAATAAAGAATTTTATAGATAAAGAATGCGAGTTTTTACCCGACGTTTATTCGGATATGTTGCTAGACAGACTTGCAAAACTTTTACGGGAGTTAGAAAATGAAACCTAAAACTGCAAAAATATTAAACGTTATACTCGATATAATAAATTGTCTTTTAACATATACTCTTGTAAAATTTACGTTAAAAGACATATTTAAAAACAAAAGGTAAGATATAACAAAAAGAAAACAGTTGTGTTTTTTAATATCTATCGTTATTTTGTGTACATATTTTATCACTGATAAAAAAACAAATAGGGGAATTAAAACCTTTTAGTTGTATTTTTTTATTATTTCTAATGTTTTAGTTTTAATTTCGTCTATAAGTTTTTGCGGAGACAATACTTTTATTCCGTCGCCGTAA
The DNA here is from genome assembly GCA_964475885.1 of uncultured Christensenella sp. Lineage (GTDB taxonomy): Bacteria > Bacillota > Clostridia > Christensenellales > Borkfalkiaceae > UBA1259. The sequence continues at coordinate 15,833 of CAYYYD010000001.1, read as the reverse complement.
CTCATTATTTTAGATATTAGTCCGCCGTCGTACGGAAGGTTTGCTTCGGCAAAATACTTACCTTCCGTTTGTTTTACGTTTTCTATGCCCAGCCATTCTTCTATGTCCGATAAATATTTCTTTTCTACTTCTAAAACGACCTTGTCGCTTAAAGCGTTGTTTTCCCAAAAATTAAGCGGTAAATCTTTAGGGCTTATGGGTTTTCGGGTAAACTTTTCTTGGGTAATAAAGGCGTGTTCTATTCTTCCTATCTTAAAAAATCTAAAAGTATTTCTTAGCGTGCAGTATGCGTAAACATACCATAACCCTTGTTTAAACACTATAATATGCGGAAAAATATCTCGTTCGGTAACAGTTCCGTTGCGGTCGTGATATTTGATTTTTAAAATCGAACATTCGTCTATACATTTTTGAACAACCGAAAGTTTGTTTTTGTACCCAACAGTGTCGCCCCAAGGCCCTGCGTCTATTACAAGGTTTCCCGATTTTAACAAAATATCGTCTACGCAGTTTTTAACGTTAGATTTAAGTTTGTTTATTACTTCGCTTAAAACTTTGTTGGGTACGCTTTCTACTATAGCGCTAAGCGTACTGACCGTTTGTTCTAACTCTTGCTTGGTTAAAAACGTAGAAGGAAACCTAAATGTATCTACTATAGAAAAACCGCCCTGATTACCGCGCGATGTGTATATGGGAACGCCTGCGCCTTCTATACAAGAAATGTAGCGGTAAATACTTCTCGGGCTGACCTGATATTTTTCTGCAAGGTAGGTTGCGCTTACGCTTTTTTTCGACAATAATTCAAACAAAATTCCCAGCATTATTTCGTATTTCATAAATATATTTTTGCCCCTTTACATAACATTATATATATAAATTATTTTACCAAATATGACAGGCGTTTGTCAATACGTTATAGTAAAATTTAGTTGTTAAAAGGGGGGTGCGATATGGCAGAAAAATTGTTTAAGGTAATGTTTAGAAAAAAAACAAAAAGCAACTGTATCAGAATCGGGCGAAGCGAATGTACCGAAAACGCTAACGAGATTATAAAAGAAAAAATCACGATAGATTTTATGAATCGCGGTAAGTTTTATTCGGCGTTATTTAATTCAGAAAACTGCATATAATTTTACAAATGTTTTTACTTGCGTCTTTTACGGGTTGCTTGTTAATGTTTTTTATTATGTTGTCTTTATTAGAATAGGTTGCGTTTACCGAAACTGTCAAAGATTCCGGCGTTAAAGCGTTTTGATTAAGAACGTTTACCATACCTAGTTTCTGAAAGTATTCGGCATTTAACACTTGGTCGCCACGTGTAGAACGGTTAGACAACGGAATTAAAAGACAGGGAATTTTTAAGCTAAGCAATTCGAACAACGTGTTTGCGCCCGCACGAGTAACGCATACCGACGCAACCTTTAAGGCGTTTTCCATTTGGTCTAAAAATTCCGTTTGGTAATATCCTTGCCGATTGATTTTATCGTTTAAGTTTCCTTTACCGCAAACGTGAATAATTTCGAATTTTGTAAGTAAATCCGAAAGAGCAGAGTACACCGTTCGGTTTATTTTTTGCGCACCCTGACTACCGCCGGTAATCAATAAAATCGGTTTTTTGCCGGTCAGATTAAATTCTTTAATAGTTTTTTGCTTGTCTATTTCGGTATACAAAGATTTTTTAAGCGGAATACCCACGCACTCGCCGTTGTTTAGTTTTTCGGCTGTTTCCGGAAAAGCAGTTAAAACCTTCTTGCACATTTTAGCGGTAAACCTATTGGCAAGCCCCATACTTAAATCGCTTTCGTGAGAGATGACGGGTATTTTTCGTTTATGACCTGCAATCACGGTCGGCACGGAAACGTATCCGCCCTTAGAAAAAATAATATCGGGCTTTAATTCGTCAAGTATTTTACCAGCTTTAATTACGCCCGAAACGACGGTAAAGGGTATAACGAAATTTTTTGGGTTAAAACTTCTGTCCAGTTTGGCGCACGGTATTTCGTAATAAGGAATTTCTAGTTTAGATATTATTCTTTTTTCTATTCCGTTTGCGCTACCGAAATAATATATTTTTTTGAACTTTGTTTTAAGGTAGGGTATAAGCGCAACGTTGGGCATACAATGTCCTGCTGTTCCGCCACCCGTTAATATAATGGTACTCATACTATTATATATGTATAAAATACCAACGATTATACGCATAAAACAAAAAGCGCAAGATTTTATCTTACGCTTTTTTGCTTTTATTTCAGTCGATTATCCCTGTGCGTCGTCGGTAGAATTTTCAGAATTTTCCTGTTCTGTATTTTCTTCTGTTCCGAAGTCCTGAACGTCGCCGTAAACATATTCGTCTAAGTTTTGTTGTTCGGGTTCGGCTTCTGTTTCTGCTTCTGTCGTTTCTTTTTGTTCTGACTGTAATTCGGGTTGGCTAACGGCTTCTTCTACCGTTTTCGACTTGTCTTCCGTTTCGTCTTGTTCGGGTTCTTCGTCGTTCTTTTTAGCAACTCTGGTACGGCTTGTAACCTTGTAATGAGATTTTGCGTCGTTTTTAGAAACTCTGTGTTTGCGTCTGTAATTCTTAACGAACAATGCGATTATCGCAAGTATCAAAATTACCGCTAAAAGTATCGACGAGAAAGAAAGCCAGAAGGTCGACGGGTCGCTTTTTGCTGTGCAACCGCTGTCTAAATCTTCGTCTGTATCGTCTGTAATAGAATCGTACGGGTCTGTTTCCGTCGTTTCTAACGTGTTGTAAACGGCATAAATAAATGTGTCGTTTTTAGCCCAAACATAAGTGGGTAAATAAGAAACCGCTTGGTCGGGGTATTCGTTGTTAAACTTAACTTCTAAATCGGTAAGTTCACGCTGATAAGCAATAAGTTCCGATTTATCGTTTTCGAAAGCAGAAACTTTTTGGTCGAACAGGGGATTGCCCGAAACACTGAAAGTATCTTCTATTCTGGTCGATTCGGTAAACGCCGAAGAACTTGTAACCGAAATGTCTTTTACAAAAACAAAACCCTGAGACGCTTTGTCGTTAGAACCCGTTCTGTCGCCGTTCCAAACTTCTACACGGAAGTTTTTAGACTGGTCGCCCGATGCGATATAGAACTTAACCGTTACCCAGCCGTCTGCTTCCATCATAGCGGAATCTACGGTAAGCGCAAATTTTAAGTCTTCGCCTTTAACAGTCGTACCGTTAGAAGTCGCGCCTGCAACGTCGGTGTTTACGGTAAAGTTATTAAAGGTCATAACGGGTTTGTCTTCTTCTGCGGTATTTACCAAATAGATATTAGCCTTAGCCGAACCTACAACCCTAAGGGTAACCGATACGCTTGCGTACGAATCTGCCGAAACGGTCGTCTGGTTTCCGATAAAGCCGTAATGGTCGGCGGTCTTATTGTATATCATAATTGGCTGAATATCGTCGCCCGAGTGGTTAAGTGCGGTAATAAAGCTGTTTTTGAAAGTAGTATCTTCGGTAAAATAATTATCTAAATACTTAGTATTTATTAAACCTGCGTAACTTCCTTGTTCACCCTTTCCGCTTCTGGTGTTAATCTTGTTGTTGTTACCGCCCTGAATGTAACCGTGTCCTGCGTTTATACCGTAGTAATTTGCAGGGTTGGTGGGTTGCGTAACTATTTCGCCGATATTAGACGGGGCATAGGTTAAACCGTAACTTTCCGTCGTAGTGCTTTCGGTCGTGTCGCTATCTAAACCTGCGTATAAAGAAACGCTTGCGGACGATAGGTTTTGATAGAAAGAATAATAATTGTAATTAGCGTCGTCATCGTCGGGCGCAACGCCTGTCGCTACTTGCAAATCAGAAAGGGTTACCGTTCCCGTTGCAAAATCCGAAGCGTAGTTTACAGAGCCTACGTCGGCAGGGCCGATAACGAAGTTAATATAAAACTCTCTGCTTACTTCGGTATTGTTTTTAACCAAAAGGGCATAGGTCGTGTTAGATTCGTTTGCTTCGAACGTTGCTACGTTAGCGCGTTTTTCCGTCTGCGTACCGTAAACGTCAAACAAATCTAATGTAATGTCGGTCGAACCGAAGCCCGTTAAAGAGTTGTTAAGCTTAAACGTAATCAAGCAGTAGTTGTCTGCGTCAAGAACAAAGTTGGCACCGTTATTGTCTACCTTAACGGTGTAGCCCGCCTTGTTAAGTCTGAATTCGGTAGAGCCTGCGTTTTTAGAAACTAAAACCGTGCTTTCGTTACCGACGATGGTTTTGCTGGAAATATTTACACCGCCAACGGTTATGTTAGATTTCGTATAATCGTAGTAGTCGGTATTATCTACGTCGTCGTATAACGCAACTTCGGTAAAATACTTTATGGGCGCAGAGAATGACATATCGTAAAGGAAAGTTTTTTCGGCTACTTCTATGGGCGTGTCCGAACCGAACGCAAGGCTATATGTTTTAACGCCTGCCGGAACCTGAGATTCTTCTATAGATTCGTAGGTAATGTTATCGAAATAAACGGTGCCTTCCGCATAATCGGTTGCGTCGTTGTTAGAACCGTTGCCGTAGCCTAAACCGAGTACAAGCGTAAAGTTGCAAGAAAACTCCGAATCGGGTTTAACGTAAATAATGTAGTTTGTCCATTCGTTTTCTATAATATTGCTTATTCTTATTTCTGCCTGAGTGGTGTTACGGATATTGTTTATAAGCCTTATGTTTGCACCGAATTCAGAACTTACGCCGTTTACGTTTTGGGTTTTTAACCAAAGCGAAATTTTGCCGACTTTACCTGCCGATAAGGTAATAGAAGAAGAAGCCGATAATTTCTGTGCCGAACCTAAACCGTACTCTTTGTCGGTTGCGTAGTTGTTAAGCATATAAACGAAATTGTCGTCGTCTTTACAACCGGGGTTTAGCGGAACTATATAATTTTCTACCACGTAATTTTTAACGTCGCTGTCGGTGGGGGTATAGTCAGCGTCGTCTTTATGTTCGTTGCTGGATTTAATTGCAGACTTAACATCGTCTACTTTATAAACTCCTTTATTGATAAGATAGTTTCTGTAATCAACGTCGTCGTAAAGGGTAGAAGCAAGTTCTTTCCAACCGTTGGTCGAAACGTTTACCGCACCCGAATTTACATACGAAGATTTTGCGGAATTGTCGGTTGCCTTTGTCCAGCCCGTAACGGACGTTTTAGGATAGTCGCTAAAATCTAAGTCAGCCGTTCCCAAAGAGAAACCGCCGTTAGAAAAGTACCCCGACGTTTTCGTGTCGGTATAAGTGTACGTAGGGTCGGTTACCGAAGTCGTTTCGTCACCGCAGGCAACTAAGCCGAACAGCGATAAAAAAACTACCGAAGCAAGCGCTAAAATTAAAAGTAAATTGCGTTTTAATGATTTGAGTAATTGGTTGTTTGTCATAAGCCCACCTTAAAAAGTTATCGTTAAATAAGTTTATAATTTATATACAATAATATAGCAATATAAACATTAAACCTATTATATATTATTCTCGAATAAAAATCAACCTAAAAAAGCGTTTTTTATCGGTAAAAATTTAAAAAATCCTTTTAGATTTTTCTTTTTCGGGAAAAATTGCCTTATGAGAATACAAAGAACCGAACGTAAACAACGAAACGCAAAAAAAATTCCCGATTATTATTACTCTATTACGGGCGGTCTTGCCGGGTTTTTTAACGGGCTTTTCGGTGGCGGTGGCGGTATGATTGTTGTTCCTATGCTCGTTTATCTTTTAAAAAGAAACCCCAAAACCGCCCACGCGACCGCCATACTTATAATACTTCCGCTGTCCGTTTTAAGCGGAATATTCTACGCTTCGTTCGGTGCGTTCGATTTTGCAACGGGTATTCCCGTTTCTATCGGTGTAATTATCGGCGGAATAATAGGGGCGTTGTTGCTTTCTAAATTGTCGTCTAAACGGGTTATGTTCGTCTTCGCCTTTGTAATGGCGGTGGCAGGGATAAAGTTACTGTTTTTTTAAGGGGGAAGGTTGTGTTCGTTTTATATTTGATTGTCGGAATAATCGGCGGTGTACTCGGCGGAATGGGTATGGGTGGCGGAACATTGCTTATACCTATGCTTACTATTTTTTTCTCCGTCGAACAACACACCGCTCAGGCGATAAACTTAATAGCGTTTATACCTATGGCGGTCGTGGCTCTTGTAATTCATTTAAAAAACAAATTGATAGATTTTAACAAAATTCCCGTTATTATATTGTCGGGGGCGGTTACTTGCGTTATAGGTTCGTTTATTTCTAAAATTTTAGACGGCGAAGCGTTAAAAAGAATATTCGGTTGTTTTTTGTTATTGCTTGCGGTTTACCAGTTTTTTTGCATAAAAAAAGCAGAATGATTATTGTGCAGATTGCACAGTCGAAATAAGTTAAAAAACGGCGAAAAAGAGAGTAAAAATCATATTGTTTCGGCAATAATCAAATTTTGTATTATGATAAAAATTCACAAAAAAATTCGTTTAAATAAAAAAATGCACAAATTTTTAAAAAACATCTATACAACCGAAAAATCTTATGATATAATAATGTAAAATTATATTACGATGGTGAATTATAGTGGAAAAGATTGCAATTATTGATTTAGGCTCGAATACTGCTAGACTTTTATTGATAGAAGTTTCCGATAGCGGTTACTTCCAAATTGTCGACCAATTAAAAGAAGCGCCTCGTTTAGGCGAAGGCGTAGAAAAAGACGGCTTCTTAAAACCGGAAAGAATTAAAGAAACGATAAGAACGCTAAAAATGTTTAGGAAACTTTGCGATGTAAACGGCATAGAGCGTATAATAGCCGTTGCTACGGCGGCGGTTAGGCGCGCAAAAAATCAGCGCAGTTTCTTAGACGAAGTTTCGGCTACTTGCGGAATTAAACTTAGGGTTTTAAGCGCAGAAGAAGAAGCGATGTATGTTTATCGCGGTGTTATTAACACTATGGATATCCCTAAGGGAATTATTTTAGAAATCGGTGGCGGTAGCACTAAAATAATTTATTATAACAGAAGAAATTTATTAAACTACGCAACGTTGCCATTCGGTGCTATAACGCTTACCGAACTTTTTGCCGAAGAAGACTTATCGCCCGAGCAACAAGCAATAAAAGTAGAAGAATTCTTTACGCAACAGTTAAGTCAAATAGAATGGCTAAAAGACATTGACCCCGAAGTTACGCTTATAGGCGTAGGCGGTTCGTTTAGAAATCTTTGCAGAATGACAAAGATTATGAAGAAGTATCCCCTAAAAACAATTCATAACTACGTTGTAACGGATACCGATTTTATGCACGTATACGACTTGTTAAAAACGCTAGACCTTGACAGAAAAAAGAGAATTAAAGGTTTGTCGGTTGGCAGGGCAGACATTCTTCCCAGCGCTTTTGCGGTTATTTCGGCATTCAAAAAATATACCAATCTCGGCAACATCGTCGTCAGCGGAAGCGGTTTAAGAACGGGCATAGCCTTTAACTACGCTCTTCCGCAAACATTAGACAAACCCGTGTCGGACGTGCTTACGCACAGTTTAAGTTCTCTTACGGAATTTTACGGTTGCAATAAAACGCATACCGAACAAGTGGTTATGCTTGCGGTACAGTTGTTTAAGCAGTTAAGGGTGTTACATAAATTCCCCAGACAATACCTAAAAATTCTTAAAGTCGCCGCATATTTGTACGATTCGGGTAAACGCATACAGTTTTATAATTTCGAAAAACACAGCGGTTACATTATTCTTAATTCAAACATTTACGGCATAAGCCACAGAGATTTGGTAATGGCTTCGTTCGTTGCGTCTAACACGGCGATAGAAGACTTAAATATGTCCGATTGGGTTAGATATAAAGACCTTGTTGGAGAAGACGACATAGACGCCGTTAAAAAAATGGGAATTATTTTGCGTATAGCAAGTTGTTTTGACAGAAGCCTTTCTTCGGTCGTCAAAGGTATCAACTGCGATATTTTGGGCGATTCTGTTATAATGAAAACGGAAGTCGACGGCGACGCAACATTAGAAATAAATTCTGCAAAAGAAATCGGGCAGGATTTTAGAAAAATATTCAAAAAGAATTTAGAAATACTTTAATTATTATTGCGTCGCAAAATTGCGACGCAAAAACATTGTACGGATAAAAGAGGAAACAAATGTCAATTCAAAGGTTTGCTATCGACTTCGATAGTTTAAATACCAATTTGTATAAAGTGGGTAGCGGTTTGGTTTTATCCGAACCGACCGTTGCCGCCGTTAGAGAAGACGTTAAACTAGAAATAAAGGCGATAGGTAACGAAGCCAAACGCCTTACGGGTAAAACTGCAAAAAACGTTAAAATAGTTTTTCCTGTATTCGAAAGCGAAATAGTAAACGAAAAAGTCGCTTCGGGTGTTTTAGACGGGTTTTTAATTAAGGCAGAAGCCAAAAAACCATTTTCGCCTTGCCACGTTTTGTTTGCGCTTCCTTGCGGATATTCGCAAGAACTCGTTCAAAAATACCTAAACGTATCTAAAAATTGCGGAATAAGTAAGGTGTATTTTGCTGAAAGTCCCGTATTGTCGGCTTTGGGGCAACAGATACCGCTAAACGATTCTAATCCGTGCTTCGTAATAGATATGGCAGGCGGAACTACAAATATAGGCGCAGTATCGCTTGACGGAATAATTGCGGGCATATCGGTAAACTACGGCGAAAACAAAATTTACGCCGATATTATTGACTACGTTGCCGAGTATTACGGTTTGCAAATCGGTTTGCTTACCGCCGAAAGGCTTAAAAAAGAAATAGGCAGTTTAGAAGACGGCGATATGCTTTCTACCGTGGTAAACGGTAGGGATATGACTACGGGCGCTCCTAGGTCGGTTTCTTTAAAAGCCGTAGATATTATGGAGCCCATTAAAAAGTATTACGATAAAATTGCCGAAATTTCTTTACAGGTTCTAAAAAAACTACCGCCCGAAGTGTCTGCGGAAATACGTCATTCGGGAATTTACGTTTCCGGTTGCGCTTCTACGGTATACGGACTAGAAAAATATTATCTTTCTAAGTTTAACATTCCCGTCAAAATTAGCGAAAACGGTCAGTATTCGGTTGCGCTTGGCGGTGGTATGGTTATGGGTAACCCGTCTTTGCTAAAAAAAATAACCGTGGAACTTTAATTAAACGACATTAAACCGCACTTTTTGATTTATTATATCAAAAGGTGCGGTCTTTTTTTTGCTTTAATATACCAAAAGGTGGCAAAGTGGCAAAAAAGATTGTAATAACTTCGGGTAAAGGCGGTGTCGGTAAAACCACCGTTACGGCAAATCTCGGCAGAGCGCTTGCGTTTACGGGCGAACGAGTGGCAATGATAGACGTAGACTTCGGCTTAAATAATCTCGAAGTGGTAATGGGTGTAGAAAACAAGGTAGTGTACAATATCGTAGATGTTTTAGAAGGAAGGTGTCGAGTTCGCCAGGCTTTGATAGAAGACAATTACAGAAAAAACTTGTTCGTGCTTGCTTCGGGAAATTCGCTTGCTCCCGAAGTCGGCGGGCAAAATCTTAAATTGATAATAGAAAGCATTTCAGGGTATTTCGACTACGTTTTGCTAGACTGTCCGGCAGGGATAGATGTAGGGTTTCACCGTGCGGTGGCGTGTTCCGACCAAGCGATAGTCGTGGTTACGCCCAATATTACCAGCATACGCGACGCAGACAAAGTTATTTCTATACTTAAAAGTTATAAACTAGACAAAACTTCTATTGTGGTAAACAGGGCAAGGGGCGACCTTATTTTAGACGGTAAAATGATAGAACCGCTAGATATTCAGTCTATGCTAAAAACCGAACTTTTAGGCGTTTTACCCGAAGAAGACCAAGTTTTTATTTCAAGCGGATATAATCTTCCCAAACACACCGATTCTTATAAGTCGTATAAATTGCTTGCCGAAAACGTTATAAAAAATTCTAAAAAAATATATAACGTAACCGAAAAGTACTCGGGGTTTTTGGGGAGTATAAGAAGGAGTATTAAAAAAAGCGTATGAAAAACAAAAATCAAATAATGCGTTTAAAAAACATAATTCAAAACGATAGGTTAGACTACGACGACGGTTTTTTGAATATATTTAATATCGACCTAGAAAGACTTTTAAAAGAATATTTTTTGTATTCCGAAGAACCGCTAACTAAAATAACAAAAGACAACGATAGGTTTAAAGTCGAAATATCTTTTTCGGCAAACGGTCTGAAGCAGTTTTCGGTTTTACCAGAATAAATCTACCGATTCTATATGCGATTATGTGTATCATAATTGTTTCTTTTTTAATATAATAAGGTATAAAAGTTTTTTAATCGGGCAAATTTTACACGGAGAAGCAATTATGGTAATAGGAATTGTTATAGGCATAGTAATCGGCGCCAATTTGGGGCTGTTTGCTTTTTCGCTGTTTTATTCTAAAAAGAAATAAATTCAAATCCGAAACAAAAGGACGACAAGTTTTGTCGTCTTTTTCGCTTTTTAAAATTATTGTTTAATTTTATCGTTGACTTTATACAGTATTTAGTAGTATAATTATTCAGAAAACACAACATAGGCGGTAAATTATGAAAAACGTTTTTGACGTTCTTAAAGAAAGAGGATTTATTAAGCAAACTGTTTACGAAGAAGAATTGTACAACGCTCTCGCTACGCAAAGCGTTCCCTTTTACGTCGGCTTTGACCCGACGGCAGACAGCTTACATATTGGGCACTATATCCCCATTATGGCAATGGCTTGGATGCAGAAGTTCGGGCACAGACCTATTGCACTTTTCGGTGGCGGTACGGGTATGATAGGCGACCCGTCGGGCAGGTCGGATATGCGCCAGATGATGACGAGAGAAACGATAGACCACAATATAGAATGTTTCAAATCTCAAATGTCTAGGTTTATCAGTTTCGAAGGGGAGAATTCCGCTATTATCGCAAACAACGCGGATTGGCTTTTAAATCTTAATTATGTAGAATTTTTGCGTGAGATAGGCGTTCATTTTTCCGTAAACGAAATGCTTACGGCAAAGTGCTTTAAGCAAAGAATGGAAAAGGGTCTTACCTTTTTTGAATTTAACTATATGCTTATGCAAGGCTACGACTTTTTACATTTGAACAGAGAATACGGTTGTATGCTTCAAGTCGGTGGCGACGACCAATGGAGCAATATGCTTGCAGGCGTAGACCTTATAAGAAGAAAAGAAAAGAAAAACGCATATTGTCTTACCTGTACGCTTTTGTTAAACAGCGAAGGCAAAAAAATGGGTAAAACGCAAAAGGGCGCTTTGTGGCTAGACGAAAAGAAATGTTCGGTTTACGATTTTTATCAGTATTTCAGAAACGTAGAAGACGTAAAGGTTGCAGAATGTATGCGTTTGCTTACCTTTATGGACTTAGATGAAATAGACGAACTTACCAAGTATAACGACGAAAGAATGAACGTCGCAAAGTCTAGGCTTGCTTACGAAGTAACTAAACTCGTTCACGGCGAAGAAAAAGCGAAAGAAGCCCAAAAACAAGCGCTAGCCGCATTCGGCAGTGGGGACGAAAGCGATATGCCTACCGCTAAAATCGACGGTGCTACCGAGTATGTTTCCGACCTTTTGGTTGCTGTCGGACAGGCTAAGTCTAAGGGCGAAGCAAAACGCTTAATAGAAGGCGGTGGTGTTTCTATTAACCAAGACAAGGTTACCGACCCGTTTGCAAAAATCCCCGAAGATTTAAAGGCTAAAAAGCAATTCGTTTTGCACAAGGGCAAAAAAATTCATATTAAAGTTACGGTCGAATAATGAGCGGGTTTCTTTCGGTAGATGGCGTTGCCGAAAACACTACCGTAATAGAGCGGTCTAAGTTTATATGTCAGATTAAAGGCGTAGAAAACGAAGAGCAGGCAAAAGAATTTATAGCGTCGGTAAAAAAAAGACACTCGCTTGCAACACATAATTGCTACGCTTATATCACCGACGAACTAGGCTTAATACAAAAGTTTTCCGACGACGGAGAACCGCAAGGTACTGCCGGTGTTCCTATGTTAGAAGCGTTAAAATCTCGCAAAATTTTTAAAGCGGTAGCCGTCGTTACAAGGTATTTCGGCGGTGTAAAACTCGGTGCCGGCGGTCTTGTAAGGGCGTATAACGGTGCCGTTTGCGAATGTTTGGATAAAGCGAAAATCGTTAGTTATAAACAGGCGTTTTTTTATAACGTCTATCCCGATTACGAAAGTTATTCTAAACTTTTAATGCTGTATTCTAAAAACGTTTGTTGTATTAAAACCGACTTTTCCGAAAAAATTACGGTAGAACTTGCCGTCGTTAGCGAAGAAAAACAAACTTTTATCGCTAAACTCAACGACATTTTTAGCGGTAAAATAGAATTTACGGAGACGGGGACAGGTTATTTCCCTTTTAACAATGTCTAAAATTACAGGTTTGTCTGTGCAAAAAAACAATAAAAACCGTTGCAATGTTTACATCGACGGGGAGTTTTCGTTCGGCGTGTCCGTCGAAAGCGTATATAAATATTCTTTAAAAGTCGGCAACGAAATAGACGAAGAAAGCATTGCTGAAATTCTTTCCGAATCGGAAAAGGCAGACGCATTGGTTAAGGCGACGGCGTATATTTCCAAAACCCTTAAAACCAAAAGACAGGTAAAAGATTATCTTATAAAAAAAGGGTATTCCGAAGAAGTCGCTTGGTATTGCGTAGACAAACTAAAAGAATACGGATATATCGACGACAAGCAGTACAGTAAAAGGTATATCGAGTGTACTGCAAAAACTCAGGGTAAGCGCCTTGCCGAGTATAAACTTATGGGTAAGGGCGTTAAAAAAGATGATATAGAAACAGCGTTCGACGTGGCTGAAATAGAATACGATAAATCGGCAAGACTTCTTGCCGAAAAATACCTTAAAAACAAAGAACTAACCAAAGAGAATTTATTAAAAGCATATCGCTACCTTATTGGTCGCGGGTTTTCTTACGAACAAGTCGACTACGCTTTGTCCGAGTTTAAGGAGAAACTGTAATGGAACGTATTTTGTCAGTAGAACAAATGAAAAAAGCCGACGATTTTACTATCAATACGTTGGGAATTAGTTCTGAAGAATTGGTTAATAGGGCAGGTTCGGTCGTCGCAGACGAAATAGTTAAAAGGCTGAAAGGCGGTAGGGTTTTGGTTTGTATCGGCAAGGGCAACAACGGTGCGGATGGTAGAGTGGTTGCGGAAATTCTTTCTAAAATTCACGGGTTTACCGTCGCAACCTTAAACGTGGCTAACGGTATTTTTAAACTTTTAGACAAAAAGTATGACATTATAGTAGACTGTATTTTCGGTACCGGGCTTAACAAACCCGTAGAAGGCAAATACAGGCAGGTTATAGAAAAAATAAATTCAAGCGGTGCGTATGTCGTGTCGTGCGATATTCCCAGCGGTCTTAACGGAAATACGGGTATTCCTATGGGTATATCGGTTAAAGCAAATTTAACCGTCGCCATTCAAGAATATAAACTAGGTCATTTTTTAAACGACGGTCCCGACTTTTCGGGGCAGGTCGTTGCTAGGGATATAGGCATAAGCGTTTGGGGAGAAGATTATTTTAAAAGAATAAACGCTTCCGACGTTGCCAAGTTTTTCCCCGAAAGGAACAAAAACGTAAACAAAGGCAGTTTCGGTAAAGCGTGCGTTATGGGTGGAAGCAAAAGTTTTCCGGGAAGCGCGGTTTTGTCTGTTAACTCGCTTGTCGCCTTAAAGATGGGTAACGGATATTCTAATCTCGCCATTCCCGAAAGTATTTTTAACGCAGTTTCGCTACTTAACCCCGAGTGTACGGTATCGTGTTTAAGTTCGGACGGAAATTATATAAGGTTCGTTCCCGAAGAAATAAAAAAACTTTTATCTTACGATTCGGTATGCTTCGGTATGGGCGCAGGCATAACGCCGGAAAATTATAAAATAATAGAGTATCTGCTGGAAAATTATACGGGGAAATTGTTAATTGACGCAGACGGTATAAACACGCTTTCCGAATACGGAACGGAAATACTTAAAAACGCAAAATGCAGTGTGGTTTTAACACCGCATATAAAAGAGTTTTCTAGGCTTATAAACAAATCCGTAAGCACGGTTTTAGCCGACTCAGTTCGTCTTGCGACGGAGTTCGCAAAGGAATATAAGGTTACGCTGGTATTAAAAAGCGCAACTACCGTTATTACCGACGGCGAAGAATTTTATCTTAATACGACCGGTTGTAACGGGCTTGCAAAGGCAGGTAGCGGAGATGTGTTAAGCGGAATAATCTGCGGGCTTATGGCAGGTAAAGAAACGGCTTTCGACAGCGCCGTCGCAGGTTGCTATCTGTTTGGTTCGGCAGGCGAAATCGCTTGTAAAGAAAGTACCTTGTATACTATGACTGCCACCGACGTTATCGGTGCGGTTTGCAAGGCGGTTAAGCAGGTTATATAAAAAATCCGTTAGAAAACAGTTGAATAGAAAGGTATACGTGCAAAGCGATAAAAAGGGGCATTAAAATCATAAACACAAGACTTTTAAGTCTGTATCGGTAAATAAACATAAATACGAATATCCCCAACGCTCCGCCGATAATACCGGTTAAAATAAGTTTAAAATCGGAAACTTTAAGGTCTTCGTCCAATTCTTCTCGTGCCCGTTTCTGAAAACCGAGATTAAGTATTCCGTAAAAATTTACGGCGATTAAATAGACAATAAAAAGAATATAAAAAACGGTTAGCATATCAAAGATATTATGTCCGTTTTAAATGCTTTTATTTATAAAAATAATCCAATAGCAAAACCAAAAGGAGTTTTATTATGAAATGTATGTATTGCGGTTGCATAGACAGTAAGGTTATAGATTCTCGTTCGGCAGACGACGGAACGATTATTCGCAGACGTCGTGAATGTACTAGGTGCGGAAAGCGTTTTACCACCTACGAAACGGTAGAAAACACGCCTATCTTCGTCGTAAAATCAAACGGCAGTCGTCAAGCCTTCGATACCAATAAAATTAAAAACGGAATAATAAAGGCTTGCGAAAAGCGTCCCGTACCTACCACGGTCATAGACAAACTCGTAGAAGATATTCAAAAAAAGGTGTACAATTCGCTCGCACAGGAAATTACCAGTAAAGAAATAGGCGAAATGGTTTGCGAAGCGCTTAAAGACATAGACGAAGTCGCATACGTAAGGTTTGCTTCGGTTTACCGTTCGTTTACGGATACCACTTCGTTTATAAAAGAACTGGAAAAAATAGTAAAAAAAGATAAATAATTCGGGGGTTACTTATGGATAAATGGCACCAAAGATTTATGGATTTGGCAGAAACGGTTGCAGGTTGGTCAAGTTGTTTTCAAGAAAACCGTCATGTCGGCGCGATAATCGTTAAAGATAAAAGAATTTTAACTACCGGCTACAACGGTGCGTCCAGTGGTATAGAAAGTTGTGCAGAGCGTGGCGAGTGTTTACGAAGAAAAAGAAACATAGCAAGCGGAACCATGCAAGAAGTTTGTTATGCCGTTCACGCCGAACAGAACGCCATTATTCAGGCGGCGAAACTCGGTATAAGTCTAGAAGGTTCCACAATGTACGTTACGCATCAACCTTGCGTTATTTGTACCAGAATGATTATCAATTCCGGCGTAAAGACGGTTATATATAAAAACGGGTATCCCGACGATTTTGCTTTGGAATTGTTTTCGCAGTCAGACGTAAAACTAATAAAATTCAGCGATTTATAAAAATTGTACCATAAATCGTTTGATTATTTTTTGTTTTTATTGTAAAATAATTGCGTTGACCGAAAGATTTGCGTTTTGT